>CAZJUL010000584.1:0-1505 GCA_964549095.1 uncultured Elusimicrobiaceae bacterium | reverse complement strand
TGCGAGGTGCACTATGACCGGACCCGTGATCAGCGCGAACAAACTGGCGGCATTCCTGAACAAAGAGCCGGACCTCTTCGGCAAGAAAGACATCGTCGCCTTCATCAAGGCGAACGGCATCAGGATGGTCAATTTCCGCTATATCGCGGACGACGGCCGCCTGAAGACCCTTAATTTCGTCATCAACAGCGAAAAGTACCTGGACCGCATCCTTTCGGCCGGCGAGCGGGTGGACGGCTCCAGCCTTTTCAGGAACATAGACCCCTCCTCCAGCGACCTTTACGTGGTGCCCAGGTACAGGACCGCTTTCGTTAACCCGTTCTCGCAGGTGCCTTCCCTGGACATCCTCTGTTCCTTCTACACCCCGGGCGGCAAGCCCTTCGTCAATTCCCCGGCTGAAATCCTGAAGCGGGCCTCGGCTGAACTGAAGAAAACCTCCGGCTTCGACTTCCACGCCCTGGGCGAGCTGGAGTATTACGTCCTCTCCCCCCGCAACGAGCTTTACCCGATCAGCGCCCAGAAGGGTTACCACGAATCCTTCCCCTTCGCGAAATGGGAGGGCCTGAGGATGGAGGCGATGGCCGCCATAGCCGAGGCGGGCGGGAAGATAAAGTACGGCCACTCCGAAGTGGGCTTTATCCGCGCCGAGGACGCCGAGATGAGCCAGCACGAGATAGAGTTCCTTCCGTCGCCGGCCGAGGAAGCCGCCGACCAGCTGGCCGTGGCCAAGTGCCTGCTGTCCTCCATCGGCTACAAGTACGGCGTCACTATCTCGTTCGCGCCCAAGATCTCCATCGGGCACGCCGGCTCCGGCCTGCATTTCCATACCGCGCTGATGAAGAACGGCCGGAACATGATGATAGAGAAAGGCGAGATTTCCGTGCACGCGAAAAAGACGATAGCCGGCTTCCTCGCGCTCTCCAAGTCGCTCACCGCTTTCGGCAACACGGTGCCCACCTCCTATTTCCGCCTGGTGCCGCAGCAGGAAGCGCCCGTCAACATCTGCTGGGGCCACCGGAACCGCTCGGCGCTGGTCCGGATCCCGCTGGGCTGGCTTAACGCGCGCGGCATGATAAAGAACGCCAACCCGCTGGCCGCCAGGGACACCGGGGAAGTGGAACACAGCCAGACGGTGGAATTCCGCTCGGCCGACGGCTCCGCCAACCTGCACCTGTTCGTGGCCGGGCTCTGCGTGGCCGCGCGGCGCGGCTTCGAGATGAAGAACGCCGTCGACTACGCCGACAGGCTGTACGTGGAAAAGAACATCGGCAAAGCGGACCAGAAAGCCTTTAACGCGCGCCTGCCCAAGCTGCCCACCTCCTGTTACGACTCCGCGACGGCGCTGGAAGCGGATCGGAAGGTGTACGAAGCCTCGGGCGTTTTCCCGTCGGTAATCATAGACGGCGTGGTGAAAAAGCTGAAGAGCTACGACGACAGGAACCTGAGCGAGCGCCTCTACGGCAAGGAAGAGGAAATAAAGAAGCTGGTGAAGGAATACCTGTACT
>CAZJUL010000583.1:673-1512 GCA_964549095.1 uncultured Elusimicrobiaceae bacterium | reverse complement strand
AGACTGTCTCGTCCGAGTCCGCCTCCAGGCGGCTCAGGCGAGTCAGAGTTATGCCCGGCTCGCCCAGGTGGGTCCCTTTGTAAAGCCTGGGAAAATTGCGCGCCAGGGCCGGGCGGCTCATGTCCGCCACCAGCACCAGGTCCATCAGGCCGTCGTTGTCGCTGGTGCCGGGGGCTACCAGCATGCCCCCGCCCATGGAAGAGGTGTTGGCCAGCACGCCCAAATGGTAGCGCCCTGAAATATCCTTGCCGTCCGCCTTCAGCCGCAACTCCCGCGCGCGCGCGGTCAACATGGACCGCACGGAGGCGACGGCGTAGGAAACGGTCCCGCCCAGCGGCTTGCCCATCGCCTTTATGCGGTGCGCCACGTCCCCGGCCAGGCCGAAGGCGGCGATGTTGATGAAATGCCTCAGGCCGGGAGAACCGTCCTCCCGGGCGTAGCTCAGCCTGCCCACGTCCAGCGGGCGCGCCCGTCCCCGGGCCAGCAATTCTATCAGGCCGGCGCGGTCAGACGGGTAGCGAAGATGCCGGGCGAGGTCGCAGCCGGAACCGGCCGGCACGGCGCCCAGCGTGACGTTGCGGCACAAATGTTCGGGCGCGGCCATCACGCCTTCCAGGGTTTCGGAAAAAGTGCCGTCGCCGCCCACGGCTATCAGGCGAGCTGCACCGCGCTCCGTAAGTTCGCGCGCGAGTTCGCACGCGTGCCCCGGCCGCTCGGTAACCACGCACGCGGAATCCGGCTGAAGCCGCAGGGCCTCTTCTTTTATTCCCGCCCAGACGCGCCCCGCCCTGCCGTGGCCGGCCGCGGGGTTGAGGATGAAATAGGTGCTGGACATAGGG
>CAZJUL010000583.1:286-663 GCA_964549095.1 uncultured Elusimicrobiaceae bacterium | reverse complement strand
GCGGAAGGCTTTCCCGTCGGAAAAAAGAGAGGCGGCGCTCAGAGCATCCGCTCCGGCGCCGCCTTCCTAGTTCTTTTGCGAATTACTTCTTTTTACCTTTCTTCACGGTCTTCTTCGCAGTCTTTTTCTTCGCGACTTTCTTCGCTACTTTCTTTTTAGCTTTAGGCATTTTTCTTTGTTCTCCTTGCGCAGTACATAGCGCTGATTTGAATTCTATATATTGTTCCGATAAAATGCAACACTTTTTTTCTGATTTTTTCCCAATGAAAAAATTATCCGGCTCAATAATGCTCCGGCGCGTGCCCTTCTTTCACTTCCTTGGAGAAAGAAAGCGCGAGAAAGAGCGCCGCCAGCGCCAGGTAGCCGAGCGTGAACTG
>CAZJUL010000583.1:0-276 GCA_964549095.1 uncultured Elusimicrobiaceae bacterium | reverse complement strand
TCCACGGCAGGTACATGTTCCCGTCGGGCGCGGCCGAGTGGATCATGCCGAAGAAGGTCAGCAGGGCGCAGACCAGCAGGTAGACGGCCGCGGCGCGCACCTGCCGGTCTATCAGCTTCGCCACGAACGCGCCCCAGAGCATGCCGGTCAGAATGAACCCATTGCCGAGCGCCACTATCACCTGCAGCTCGGGCAGCCCCTTGTCCACTGCGACGAGCATTTTGTTGAAGGACTCCGTGGCCACCAGCGCGGTGTTGGATAATTTTATGGTCACCA
>CAZJUL010000582.1:0-1518 GCA_964549095.1 uncultured Elusimicrobiaceae bacterium | reverse complement strand
TTTTTCTTGCCGTCCTCCAGCGCTTTCTTGAGCTCTTTTTCCTTGTCGCGGAGCTTGGCGGCTTTCTCGTACTCCTGGCCGTAAATGGCGGCGTTCTTTTCCTTGGAGATCTCTTCTATGCCGGCCTCTTTTTCCTTGAATTCCGACGGGGCGATGGAAAGCTTCAGCCTGGCGCGGGAACCGGCTTCGTCCAGCAGGTCTATGGCCTTGTCGGGCAGCGCCCGGTCGGTGATATACTTGTCGGAAAGCTGGGCAGCCGCGACTATGGAGGCGGCCGAATACTTGCATTTATGGTGCGCCTCGTATTTCTCCTGGAGGCCGATCAGGATCTCTATGGCCTCTTCCACCGTCGGGGGCTCCACCACGATGGGCTGGAAGCGGCGTTCCAGCGCCGGATCGCGCTCGATGTGCTTGCGGTATTCGTCGAAAGTGGTGGCGCCGATGCACTGCAGCTCCCCGCGGGCGAGCGCGGGCTTGAGCATATTGGAGGCGTCTATGGCGCCTTCGGCCGCGCCGGCGCCGATGACGGTGTGCAGCTCGTCTATGAACATGATGATGCTGTTCTTGGCCTTGCGGATCTCCTCGATGAGGGCTTTCAGGCGCTGCTCGAATTCCCCGCGGTATTTGGTGCCGGCGACTATGGACGCCAGATCCAGGCTCAGGAGCCGCTTGCCGAGCAGCGTGTCCGAGATCTCCCCGGCGGTGATCTTCTGGGCCAGGCCTTCCACGATGGCGGTCTTGCCCACGCCCGGCTCGCCTATCAGCACGGGGTTGTTCTTCGTGCGGCGGCCCAGCACCTGGATCAGGCGGTCTATCTCGTTCGTGCGGCCGATGACGGGATCCAGCTTCCCCTCTTTGGCCATCTGGGTGAGGTCGCGGGCGAACTCGTCCAGCGTGGGGGTTTTGGTCTTGCCCTTGGCGGCGGCGTGATGCCCCTGCTTGGTCTGGGGCGGCTCTTTCTGGGTTTCCTTGGTCTCCATCTCGCCCAGGATGCTGAGGACTTCCTCGCGCACGGTCTCAAGCTTCAGGCCGAGGTTTTCCAGGACGCGCGCGGCTACGCCCTCTTCCTCGCGGATGAGGCCCATCAGGATATGCTCGGTGCCGATGTAGGAATGGCCCATGTGCTGGGCCTCTTCCACGGCGTATTCCAGCACCTTCTTGGCGCGCGGGGTAAAGGGTATTTCGCCCAGCAGCATCATGTTGTCGCCGGTACCCACGATCTTTTCTATCTCGGCCCGGACCTTGCGCAGGTCTATGCCGAGGTTCTGGAACACCTGGCTGGCCACGCCCTCGGAAAGGGCGATGAGCCCGAGGAGAATATGTTCGGTGCCCACGTAGTCGTGGTTAAGGCGCTTGGCCTCTTCCTGAGCTATAAGGATGACGCGCTGAGCCCTGTCGGTAAACCTGGTTCCCATTGTAGTTCCTCCGTATTAGTAGAGCGGAAAATCGTATTTACAAATAAATAACTTCGGCGAAATAAGACGCGCCGAACCAATATTATGCCACAACTGGCGTCCT
>CAZJUL010000581.1:0-1519 GCA_964549095.1 uncultured Elusimicrobiaceae bacterium | reverse complement strand
CGCCTGCTGGATTACATCCACCTGCACAAGACCGCGGACCTGATAACGGCCTCGGTGGAAATGGGCGCCGCGCTGGCCGGAGCCGGCCGCCGGGACCTTGAAACCCTTTCGGAATTCGGCGCGCTGACCGGCGTCTGCTTCCAGATCACGGACGACATCCTGGACGTGGCCGGCGACAAGAAGAAGCTGGGCAAGCGCGGCAGCGACGCGAAGAACGCCAAGCTGACCTACGTTGCCCTTTACGGCCTGGAGCGTTCCAGGGCCGCGGCCGCGGCGCTGCTGAAGCGCGCGCTGGAAAAGCTGGGCGGGCTATCCCGGCCCCCGGCGAAAGTGAAGGTTTTGGCCGATATAGCGCGCTACGCCGGCGGCAGGGATAAATAAGGAATCGCAACAAATGGACCTGCTCTCAAAGATCGGCAACCCCAAAGATCTCAAGAAACTTGACCTGAACCAGCTGCCCCGGCTGGCCGGCGAGGTCAGGGAAACCATCGTTTCCTGCATCAGCCGGACGGGCGGGCACCTGGCCTCCAGCCTGGGCGCTACCGACCTCATAGTGGCGCTTCATTACTGCTACGACGCGCCGCAGGACAGGCTGATCTTCGACACCGGGCACCAGACCTACGCCCACAAGATACTTACCGGCCGGGCGGGGCGGTTCTCCACCATCAGGCAGAAGGGCGGGCTTTCGGGCTTCCTGAAGCGCTACGAGTCCGAATACGACGTTTTCGGCGCGGGGCACGCCTCCACGGCCCTTTCGGCCGCGGCGGGCTTTGCGGCTGCGCGCGACCAGTCCGGGGGGAAACACAAGGTGGTAGCCGTGGTCGCCGACGGCTGCATGACGGGCGGGATGGCCTGGGAAGCGATGCAGAACATCGGCCACCTCCAGACCGATATGCTGGTGGTGCTGAACGATAACCAGATGTTCATCTCGCAGCGGGTCGGCCGGCTGGGCCACATCCTCACGAAGATGCTCACCCTGGGCCACGTGCAGCGGGCGGTGCGCAGGACGGAGCAGTTCCTCAGCCGATTTTCGTTCTGGGGCAGGGTGATACGCAGGGTGATCAAGCGCGCGCGCGTATTCTTTTTTCCCGGCATGGTCTTCGAAGAAATGGGGTTCGCTTATTTCGGCCCGGTGGACGGGCACAGCATCCCGGAACTGGTGGAAGTGCTGGGGTATGTCAAGAATTTGAAGGGCCCGGTGCTGCTGCACGTGGTCACCAAGAAAGGCAAAGGCTACGAGCCGGCCGAGTCCGAGCCGACGGAATTCCACGGCACGCCCAAGTTCGACGTGGAAACGGGGCTTTCAAAAAAAGACCCCGCCAGCATCCCCACCTTCACAAAGGTCTTTTCGGACACGCTGGTGCAGCTCGCGGCGGCGGATAAAAAGATAAACGCGATAACCGCGGCCATGCCGGAAGGCACGGGGCTGGACGCGTTCCGGGATAAATATCCCGACAGGTATTACGACGTGGGCATAGCCGAAGAGCACGCCGTCACCTTCGCCGCCGGGCTCGCCGCC
>CAZJUL010000580.1:519-1524 GCA_964549095.1 uncultured Elusimicrobiaceae bacterium | reverse complement strand
CCGAGATAGGCGACGATGTGCTGATGTACCAGGGCGTGGTGCTGGGCGGCACCAGCCTGGAAAAGAAAAAGCGGCATCCCACCATAGGCGCCGGCGCGGTGATAGGGGCCGGGGCCATAGTGCTGGGCGCCATCACTATAGGTGAGCGCGCGCGCATAGGCGCGGGCTCGGTGGTCCTGAAGAACGTTCCCTGCGATACCACCGTATTCGGCGTTCCGGCCAAGGTGGGCCACGCGCACGGCGCAGCCGCCACCCCGCTGGACCATAATAAAGTTGACGATTTCTACGACGAGCAGATAAGTACCCTCTGGAAAGAGCTGGCCTGCCTTAAGAAGGCGGTGGAAGGAAAGAAATAGGTCCGGCGCGGGTCCTTGAACATGAAAAAACATTCCGGTGTCAAAATACTCGGCCTGATGTCAGGCACTTCGGCGGATGGACTTTCCATAGCGCTTTGCGCGCTGCGCCCCTCCGCCCGGAAGCTCGCCGTCCTGGCCTGCAAAACCTACCCTTACGGCGCCGGCCTGCAGAAGCGGATAATAAGCGCTAAGGATATGCGCGCGCCGGAGCTTTCGGCGCTAAATTTTGAATTGGGCAAAATGTGGGCCGGGATGGTGCAGCGTTTCTGCCGGGACTACCGCGTGAAATATAAGGACATAGCCGTCATCGGCTCACACGGCCAGACGGTATTCCACGCACCGGGCGCGCATACGCTTCAGCTTGGCGAAGCCGCGTTCATCGCGGAGGAAACGGGCCGGCCGGTCGTCGCTGATTTCAGGCCGGCCGATATGGCCGCCGGCGGGCAGGGCGCCCCGCTCATCCCTTTCATGGACGAATACCTTTTCGGCGGGGGCGGGCCGGTCGCGCTGCAGAACATAGGCGGCGTGGGCAATATCGCTTTCGTGGGCCGCGGGCTCAGGACTTCCGGTTTCGACACCGGGCCGGGGAATTCCCTGATGGACACCGCCGTCTGTATGCTTTCAGACGGCAAAATGACTTTTGACCGCG
>CAZJUL010000580.1:0-509 GCA_964549095.1 uncultured Elusimicrobiaceae bacterium | reverse complement strand
GGCAGGCCGGATCACGCGCTGGTAATGGAACTGCTGAAACAGCCCTTCTTCGCGCTGAAACCGCCAAAGTCGCTGGACCGTTCGGCTTTTTCCGAAGCATTCCTCAAAAAGCATTTCGGCCGCGGGTTCTGCAAAAACAACAAGTATAATGTCCTGGCCACGCTTAATTATTTCACCGCGGCCAGCGTAGCCCTGGCTTTCCAGCGATACGCCCCCGCCGGCACGGCTGAACTTATTGTGAGCGGCGGGGGGGCGCTGAACCCGGTTTTAATGCGCAATATCGCGGCCCTCACCGAGGGCGCGCGCGTGAAGAGCATAGCCGCGCTGGGCATAGACCCGCTGGCCAAGGAACCGGCCTGCTTCGCCCTGCTGGCCTGGCTGGCCCTGACAGGACAATATAACCACTGTCCTTCGGCCACCGGCGCCCGCGGCCACCGCGTCCTCGGCAAGATAATACAGGGCGCCTGACCTTTCTTCCATATGACAGAACACGGCGCCGCGCCCTCGCG
>CAZJUL010000579.1:0-1527 GCA_964549095.1 uncultured Elusimicrobiaceae bacterium | reverse complement strand
ATAAACGGCTATTCCTCCTCCGACGGGGACTGGAAGGGCTCCCGGAGATACCTCGTCACGAAGGACAGCGACATCAACAAGATCAATTCCCCTATCGTGATGGAGATCCCCAAGTCCGACATGGGCAGCTGGAAATACATGGTGGAGTTCGTGAAGTGGGCGCAGGAAAAGTACCCGGCGCAGCATTACGTGCTGGTGGTCTGGAACCACGGCGCCGGCTGGAACAAGGACCTGTCCTTTGAAGCCGAAAAGGGCATTTCCTACGACGACGAGACCGGCAACCATATCACCCCCCCCCAGATGCGCCAGGCCATGGAACAGATCGGGAAGATAGACATTTTCTCGATGGACGCCTGCCTGATGCAGATGGTCGAAGTCGGCTACGAGATAAAGGATTATACCGACTATATAGTGGCCTCCGAAGAGACCGAACCCGGCGACGGCTACACCTACGACACCTGGCTGGCCCCGCTGGCCGCGAAGCCCGGAATGAACGCCGCCGAGCTGTCCAAGGCCATGGTGGATTCCTACACCGACCATTACCAGGCCATCAGCCAGGGCGCTACCCAGTCCTCCGTGAAAGCGGCCTCCTTCGGCAAGCTGGCGGCCCTGCTTGACGCGTGGACCGCCGAAGTGATAGCGGCCAACGACCTGGTGAACGTCAAGAACGCCAGGACCAAGGCGCAGGCTTTCTATTACTCCAGCAACAAGGACCTGTACCATTTCGTGAAGCTCGTCAGCGAAGCGACAGCCGCCCCGGCCGTCGCGCAGAAAGGCAAAGAGCTGATGGACTTCCTGAAAACGGACCTGATCTACCACAACCGGTCTTACGGCGCGAAATACGCCAACGCCACCGGCCTCGCCGTTTACCTCCCGACCTCTTACACGGCTTCGTACGACACGCTTAAGTGGGCCGCGGAATCGAAGTGGGACGACTTCATGAAGTGGATAAAATAACTTCCTGAACACGGCCTCAGCGAGCGTCCTCCCCACCCGGGGGGGACGCTCTTTTTTTGGGGATAAGTCTGTAACAATTTGGACATTGAAATAGCCGGATTTTCATGTATACTATAATTGAATATTGCGCGGACCGGTAAGGGCGCGCGAAGCCGCCGTTTTGAGAGGGCCGGCGGCGCGGGCTTGTGTCTATGATAAAGGCTCGGAAACACTCGGTTTATCTGAAGCGGGCAACGCTGGGGGCCGCGCTGTGTTTCCTTTTGTCCGGCGGCGCCCTGATGGCCTCTTCCGAAACCGGCACCACGGCCGCGAATTTCCTGAAGATCCCCGTGGCGGTCATCCCGACCGGCATGGGCGAAGCGTACACGGCGATGGTCGGCCCGGACTCTATCCTGTACAACCCGGCCGGACTCGGGCTCCTGAGCTACCACACTTTTTCCGGCAGCCATAACCAGTACCTGGACGGCATAACCCAGGAGTACGCCGTGGTCACCTACCGCTCAAAATACGGCACCTTCGGCCTCGGTTTTTCGATGCTGTCCAGCGGCGACATAGACGCCTACGACAGCA
>CAZJUL010000578.1:0-1529 GCA_964549095.1 uncultured Elusimicrobiaceae bacterium | reverse complement strand
CCGGGCATGAAGATAATGAACCTGAAGCTGGCGGATTTCGCAACCGGCGGGCCGGCAGCGGCGGACAAGGTGTTCCTGAGGGCTTTCTTTTCCCTCGTCTCCCTGTTCATGCTGCTGGGCTACATCTGGGCCCTCTGGGAAAAGGACCACCGCACCTGGCACGACATCATAGCCGGCACGAAAGTGGTCAGGAGCTGAACTTAACGCGGGGGATCAGCAGGATAACGAAGGACAGGCCCAGCACCGCCGCGGCGTTCATCGCCAGGCAGAACCCCACCGAAAATTTTTCCGCCAGCAGGCCGTTGGTCATGAAGGCCAGCGGCATCACGGCGTAGGCCAGCGTGGTCAGCACCGAGAAGAAGCGCCCTTTCATCTCGTCGGGCACGGTGGTCTGGAACAGCGTGATGGCCAGCGTATTGCCGCCGCCCAGCGCCGCCCCGGCCAGGAGCAGCAGCAGGCAGACCAGGTATTTATTGGGGGCCAGGTAAAGCCCCGCGAAAGCCAGCCCCATCACCAGCAGCGACAGGAACAGCCAGCGGTAGATATCCCCTTTCACTTCCCTGAAGCTCAGCCAGGCGGCCAGCGCGGCCGACCCGGCCGCGAAAAAAGTCTCGAAGACGGCCAGCCAGGTCACGGACTCCTTCAGCGTGAACTTCACTATCATCGGGATCAGGATCAGGATCGGCGACACGAAGAAATTGAACGTGGCGAAGGTCAGGATCAGGCACAGCACCGGCCTGTTGCCGAAAGTGTAGGCCAGCCCCTCCTTGAATTCGGCGATGAAAGAGCTGCTGACGCGCTCTTCCGGCTTTAATTCCGTCCTGATGCCCCGGACCGCGGCGAAGGAGGCGGCGTAGCCCGCGGCGTTGAACAGGAAGGCGCCGGCCACGCCGGCCGCCGCCATGAGCACGCTGCCCAGGGCCGAGCCCACCACGTTGGACAGCTGCAGCACGGAGGCGTCGGCCGCCACGGCCTGCGGCATTTTCTCGGGCGAGGGAAGGCGCGCTATGGAAGCCGCCACGGCCGATTCGAACAGCGGGCCGAAGCCGGAAATGAGGAAGCAGATGGAGTAAAGCCAGAGGAGGCTGAGGCGGCCGCTCCAGAGCAGGCCGGCCAGGAGCAGCACCAGGGCGGCCCTGGCCGCGTCGGCGCCCAGCATCACCCGGCGCTTGTCGGACCGGTCGGAAAGCGTGCCCAGCAGCGGGCCGAAGGCCACCACCGGCAGCACGTTCACGGCCATGACCAGGCCGAGGTGGAACTTGGAGGCCGCGCCGGCCTCGGACAGCACCCACCAGGCTATGGCGATGGAAAAGAATTTGTCGCCGACGGCGGAAATGACGCGCCCGGTGAAAAGCCGGCGAAAATCCGGGAACAGCGCGAGGGGATGCGCCTTGACGGCGGTTATCAGCGCCTGCACGCCGCCCCCTTCCTGGCGCAGAGCTTATCCAGCCCGCCCATGAAACTGACGATATCGGCCGAGGGTGAATTGTCCCAGGCCATCGTATTGGTCTTAAGGTAGTGATCCGCCT
>CAZJUL010000577.1:686-1538 GCA_964549095.1 uncultured Elusimicrobiaceae bacterium | reverse complement strand
CAGTCCCCTTCTACCGCTCGCTGCGCTCGCCGGTAAAGGGGACAGTCCCCGGCTTATGCCGGTCCTGACTTATGCGCTTCAGTCCCCGGCGCTTATTTTGTGCCGCTTCCGGCCGTCTTCTGTTTCTTTCCGCCGTCCTCGCTGGTCAGCCACTTCTTATTGGCCTGGGCGGTTCTGTTGCCCGGCTCTTTTTCCAGCGCTTCCAGGCACGCGGCCAATGCTTTTTCCTCGGCGCCTTTCTCTACCCACGCCGCGCATTTCCCAAGATCTGCAACGGCGCCCTGGCCGGGCCCGGCTTTGTCGAACTCCTCCAGCGCCGCGTCAGCCTCGCCGACGATAAGCCTGCCCAGGCCCGCCACCGCGGCCAGCCAGCCGGGATCACGCGCGCCGGCGGCCGTATCGGCGTAAAGTTCGTCCAGCGCTTCTTCCACGTTCCCCAGCCAGTTGGTCCCCATGACCCAGAGCCCCATATCGTTGCCGACGTCGCGGGGCTTGAACACCACTTTCGCGTCCTTGCCGGTCCCGGACCCCGCCCCCGCGGAAGCGCCGGCGGCTTTTTTCGTTTCGATGTTCAGGGTCATGCGCGTGTCGCTGTCTTTGCCGGAGGCCTTCAGGGCGGCGTCGATCTCGGCCGCGATCTTAGAGGCGCGCTCCGCCCGGCTTGGCGCGCCGGAGGCCGGCAGGGAATATTCCCGCTTGAAATAGGAGACCTTCCGGCTGCCGTACGCCCTCGCCAGCCCGGACTTCAGGCCGCCCTGGCCTTCCGCGGCGGGAACGGCCAGGCTGGTTTTCGGTATGGAAATTATCTCGGCCGTAATGCTTATATCCTCGTCCGCCGGGATCTTCTTCACC
>CAZJUL010000577.1:0-676 GCA_964549095.1 uncultured Elusimicrobiaceae bacterium | reverse complement strand
CCGGCCCGGCGCCGCCGGCCTCCTTTTCCCCGCCGGAGCTGCCGGCGTAGGAGAGGTTTATGGAGATGCCGCCCTTATCGTTCGACGGGGTCAGCAAAAACGCCTCGTTCAGCAGCTTACTTAAGCTTGCGCGGTCGCCGGTCCGGTAAAGAAGGCAGGCCAGCCGGAAGCGCGCCACATTGTCTCCCGGCTTGAGGGCCAGGGCTTTCCTGTAAAGGCCCAGCGCTTCTTTCGCCGCGCCGTCCTTCTCCTCCAGCACCGCCAGTTCCAGGATCGCGTCCTCGTAGTCCCTGAAAAGGGAGACGGCCGTCCTGAAGGCGTCCTTCGCTTCCGGGCGGCCCAGCTTGGAATAAAGCAGGCCCAGCTGGTAGCGGTAAAGCGGGTTGCCGGGCTCCAGGCGCACCGCCTCCCTGAAATAGGCCAGGGCCTTCACCAGGTCGCCCAGGGAAAAATGGATGGAGCCGATGTTCATCTTCACGTCGGGCCTGTTCCCGGACAGCTCGTCGGACCTGCCGAACTTTTCCAGCGCGGCGGCGAAATCCCCTTTCCGGGCGTGGACGATGCCCATTAGCTGCCAGGCCACGGCGTTGCGCGGGTCCAGGGCGGCCGCTGCAAGGAATTCGTCCATGGCCCTGTCCGGCTCGCCGAGCCAGTAAAGGCTGGAGCCGTAGAGAAC
>CAZJUL010000576.1:0-1538 GCA_964549095.1 uncultured Elusimicrobiaceae bacterium | reverse complement strand
TCCGCTTCTCTTTGGTAATATCCCTGACCGTGGACTGCAAAAACCGCTTCCCGGCTAATTCCATGCGCGTCAGCAGCACGGTGGTCGGGAAATCCTCCCCGGTGAGACGGGTATGCGTCCACTCGAAAAAATTGGAACCTTCACGCATGGCCTTTTCTATCATTTCGCCGGCTTTTTCCGCTGAAAGGCGGCCGTCCGGCTGGCGCTCAGGGGACAGTTCTCCCGGGTGCCGGGCCGTGAATTCTTCTGAAGTCCTGGCTGCGAAAAGGAGCAGTGTAGCGGGGTTTGCGGAGCTGAAGCGCCATGAGGGCGGGGAGATGGTCATCAGCGCGTCGCGGGAACCGTCAAAGAGGCCGCGGAACTTCGCCTCGCTTTCATTCAGCGCTTTTTCTGTAAGCTTGCGACCGGTTACATCCTCAAAGCTTTCTATGCCCCCGACCACCTCGCCTTTTTCGTTCTTTATGACGTCGGCGTTCTTGGCTATCGTAAGTATCGTGCCGTCCTTGGCCCTTATGGTGCATTCGACGCAGGTCACGGGTTTCTTCACCGCGGGATCGAACACCCCGCAGCGGCTCCGGCACGGTGTAACAGCAAACAGTCCGCAGGATCTGCCTATTACCTCCGACGCCTTGTAGCCGGTCAGCTCCTCCGCGCGCTTGTTCCAGCTGAGCACGCGCTTGCCGGGGTCCACCGTATAGATGGCGCTGGGAACAAGCTGGAAAACCAGTTCCGCTTCCTCTTTTGCCTTCCTCAGCGCCTCCTGCGCCTCAAGCTCTGCGGCGATGGCCCGCGAGGACGCTTCCCCGGGCTCTTTTTGTCCAATATATTCAGGCATAAGGTTATCTCCCAAGTATTCTTTTCACCCGCATAAGCAGCACTTCTTTGCGCACCGGCTTGGACAGGTAGTCCGCGGCGCCCGCGTTCAGGCCCCGCTCCTCAAAGCTCTCCTCGGAGCGGGAGGTCAGGAACATTACCGGGGTCCTGACCCCTTTCTGCAAAAGCATCTCCAGCAGCTTAAGGCCGTCGAGGTTCGGCATCTCCAGGTCGGAGATGATAAGGTTGAATTTATCGCTCCCCAGCGCCAGCAGGGCCTCCACCCCGTCGCCCGCCGTGCGCACGCGGCAGCCGGCGCCTTCAAGTATGCCCGCCACCAGCCGCAGCATGTCGGGGTCGTCGTCCGCCAAAAGCACCAGCGGTTTTTCCGGCGCCTGCCCTGCCGGGGCGGCGGCGGGGGGGGCGGCCGGGAGGGCGGGCTTCTCCGCGGCAGCGGCCGGCTGCTCGGGAGCCTCTTCAATAAGGCTCTTTTCGTAGGCGTCCTGCACTGAGAAGATATGGGCGCGCACCTTGTCCAGCGCGTGGGAGCTTATGAGCGGATAGCCTTTGCTTTTCACAAAACTCCTGATCACGGAGATCGGCTCCCCAGAGCGCACCAGCGCCGCCGTGTCCGGCTCAAAGTTCATTATCTCGTAAATGCCTTCCCGGCCCAGATAGCCGGTGTTGTCGCATTTGGGGCAGCCAGCAGGCCGCGACACAAGCTC
>CAZJUL010000575.1:274-1555 GCA_964549095.1 uncultured Elusimicrobiaceae bacterium | reverse complement strand
CGGGGATCAGGCTGGTGATGAGGCCCACGTTGCCGTGCCATTCCGGCGCGGCGCGGTCCACGGTGCAGTGGAAGTTGACGTCCAGGCGCTTCTGCCACTTCGCCACTTCGTCGCCGAAAAGCATGTCCGTCGGGGTCTTGCAGCCCAGCAGCACGTCCACCTTGCCGAACTCGCGGCGGTTGTCCATCACGAAGTTTATCAGCGAGCGCAGCGGGGCTATGCCCAGCCCGCCGGCCACGAACATCAGGTCGTTGCCGATCATCAGCTTGACCGGGAAAGGCTTGCCGAAGGGCCCGCGTATGCCGACCCTGTCGCCCTTGCCCAGCCCGTGCATGTATTTCGTAAGCCGGCCGGCGGCCCTGACCGTCAGCTCGAACGAGCCGCGCTTGGTAGGGCTGGAACAGACGGAGATGGGCGCCTCGCCGACGCCGTAGAGCTCCACCTGCACGAACTGGCCCGGCTCGTGGTCCAGCTCGCCGTCCTCCAGCTCTATGTCGAACCATTTCTCGGCGGCGGTCATCTGCTTGGCCGCTATGATCGTGCCTTTCCTGAGCCTCCAGTTGGAATTCTTTATCTCCTGGTTCATACGGCCTCCCGCGCGAGGGCTGTCAGCGTCTCTTTCAGGCTGATACCGGCCATGCAGGTCCTGGTGCAGCGGCCGCAGCCGGTGCAGAAGGACCGGTAGAACTTGTCCAGCGGGTACTTGAACTTGCGGTAATAGCGGTGGCGCTGGCGTTCGCCGCGCTCGGGGCGGAAGTTCTCCCCGCCGGCCACGGCGGCGAAGGTCTCGAACTGGCAGGAATCCCAGGTCCGGTTGCGCGAGCCGGTCTTCATGTCCAGGTTGATCGTGTCCGCCATGTCGAAGCAGTAGCAGGTGGGGCAGACGTTGGTGCAGTTGCCGCAGGACACGCACCTCTTGCCTATCTCCTCCCATACCCCGCTGGTGGTCTGCTTCTCGAAGATCTCGGGCAGCCTGGCCGCGTCCACCGGGATCTCGTTCTTGAAGGCGTCCTTCTTCTTTTCGCGCAGCGCGTCCAGCGCCTTGATGTCCGCCTCTGCCGCGGGGGCCAGCCCCAGCTCTTCGGCCAGCTCTTCGGCTTTCTGGGTGTTCACGTGGATGATGAACTTATCCTTCAGCTCGGTGAAGAACAGGTCGTAGCCGCCTTTCGGCATATGGTTGCCGACCAGCGCGCAGTTGGCGTGCTCGTCGCAGGGCTCGGCGCATTCGACGCCGATGATGAAGATCTTGTCCTTCCTGAGCAGGAAGTTGTAGTCCCGGGG
>CAZJUL010000575.1:0-264 GCA_964549095.1 uncultured Elusimicrobiaceae bacterium | reverse complement strand
TGTATGCCGGCGAGGTCGCAGGTATGCACGCCGAAGATCGCCAGCTCCTCCGCTTCCAGGACGGCCTTGTCCTGCGGCTTTTCGCCGGAGATGTCGAAATCCAGCATCTTTTCCCGCTGCGGCATGAAATACTTTTTAGGAGGGAGTATGGTGGGGATATGCTTCAGCGCGATAGAGCCGGCCGAAGAGACCTCCTCGAACGCGAAAGCGCCGTGGCCTTTCGCGACCGGGGCCATGACCTTCATCTTTTTGGAAAGCTTAGTT
>CAZJUL010000574.1:0-1564 GCA_964549095.1 uncultured Elusimicrobiaceae bacterium | reverse complement strand
CAGGAGAGCGTCAGCGCACCGCCTTTCAGTTCGGTCCTGGCCGGGCTGCAGTAGGCGAAGATATCCCCGCCGCTGTAATTGTTAAGGAAGCCGAGCGTGGCCTGCTGGCCGCGGCCGTCCTGCACATAGACCATTACGCCGTTGTTGCGCTGTTCGGCCGTAACCACGCACCCCTCCGTGTTGGCGTAAACCCAGGTGCCTCCGCGCAGCCCGCCGGCCGGGGCCTGCCGCGCCGCGGGTTCCTGTATGGAAACACTCTTTATGGCTTCGGCTCCGGCAGCCCGGTTAAGGGCTTCCAGGGCCTGCTGCGAAGCGTGCGCCCCCGTGCACATCAGCGCCAGTACCGCCGCCGCTATTACGTTCTTTTTCATGCTTTATTTGCCTCCTGTCTTTCCGGGCGCCGCGGCCTGTTGCCTTCCGCGGCTGCCATGCTTATAGGATACCAACCGGCGCGCCGCCGCGCCTGAGGCGGAGGTGCCAATTTTGGGGACAGTATGCTTACGACGGGAAACCGTACCGATTCCGGGAATCGGTACGGCTTTTTGGCGCTAATAGCTCCGGACTTTTTTGCGGCTAGCGCTGGGAACCGAACTAAAACCGGGAATTGGTGCGGCTTTGCGGCGTAAGCCGACAGGCCGCAAAACAGGCACTAACGCCTCAGGCGCGCGGGCGCCGGGGCTGTTATCCTATTGGTATGGCAGCGACCGGACAGGCGGTACCGGGGGCGCCGGCGGGAGCATAAGGGCGATAACTATGAAAAAGATACTTATAGCGGTGGTTCTGATGGCTGGTACGGGCGGCGCGGCGCGGGCGGCAGGGATGGCTCAGGAAACCCTGACGGCGGCAGCGAACGTGGAAGTAACAGCTAATGTGCCCGTACCCCAGCCCAGCTCCGCGGCGGCGGCCGGCCCCGCGGGCATTTTCAACGCGCAGGCGGCCTGGTCCCTTGGCCGCCCGCAGGTTACGGCCGCCAAGCGTTTGGGCGTCATGAAGGCCGCGGAAAAAATGGCCGTACTGGAGTGCCGGGAGCAGGGGTTGAGCGGCTGCGTGGCCGTTTCCTCCAGGATCACGAACTGGGACCACTTCGTGCTTACCGCTTCGGCCTCCGCCAGGTCTCTGGTGCCCGCGGGCAAAGAGGTCTTCAGCGCGGACAACCGCTGGACCGTGCCCGGCCGCGGTTTTTCTGAACTGGAGCGCCTTGGCGTGCTGAAGGACGCGGAAGAGCTGGCCATAGACAAGTGCAAAGCGGCCGGCAACCTTGCCTGCTTCGCAGTGGATTCCAACCTGACCGCCTGCGATAAATACGCCTGCACCGCCACCGCCCTGGCGATGGCTTTTAAGGTGGCCGAGTAAATACAGAGCCGCGGACGCGGGTGTCCTGTGAATACGTTAGGTGAGGGAAGTCAGCGGGTTTCGCGGCGGAGGGTCAGTATAACGCCGCTTATGCCCGCCGCCGCGCAGGCGAGGCAGGCCAGATAAGGGTCCTGCGGGCGGGCGGTTATCGCGACACTACGCTGTCGGGCCGCCGTGGTATACTATCTATGATGAAGCCGGAGGAAATACT
>CAZJUL010000573.1:911-1564 GCA_964549095.1 uncultured Elusimicrobiaceae bacterium | reverse complement strand
TCACCGGCAAGCTGAAGGTAAAAGTGCAGGACGCCTATTCCATGCGCTCCACCCCGCAGGTCATCGGCGCGTTCAGGGACCACCTGGCTTACGCCCGCAAGCAGTTCGAGATAGAGATCAACGGCGTGGCGGACAACCCCATCTTCCTGCCGGAGAGCAACACGGTCCTGACCGGCGCCAATTTCCAGGGCACCCCCGTCAGCATTCCGCTGGACATGGTGGGCGCCGGCGTCACGATGGTCTGCGTGCTTTCCGAGCGGCGGCTGAACCGCCTGCTGAATCCGGCTTTAAGCGTGGGCCTGCCCGCTTTCCTGACCAAGGGCGCCGGCATGTTCTCGGGCCTGATGCTCAGCCAGTATACCGCCGACATGCTCATAGTTGAGCAGCGGATACTCAGCACGCCGTCCTGCATACAGTCCATCCCCGCGGCGGCCGACCAGGAGGATTTCGTCAGCATGGGGATGAACGCCGCCCTGAAGACCAGGCAGATACTGGACAACGCCCAGAGCGTGCTGGCCATAGAGATGATAGCCGCGGCGCAGGCCATAGACTTCAGGGAGTTCTCGGTCGGCAAAGGCACGAAGGCCGCCCACGCCGCCATCCGCGCCACGGTAGAGCACCTCGGCGAGGACAGGCCGCTGTTCACCGACCAC
>CAZJUL010000573.1:0-901 GCA_964549095.1 uncultured Elusimicrobiaceae bacterium | reverse complement strand
CGAAGCCGTCAGGGAATGCAAAGTGCTGGACGCGGTGCAGAAGGAGATAGGCGAACTGAAGAGTTCCTGGTAGCCCCGGCTCCCGGTCCCAAATGAAAAAGCCCGCTTCCGCGGGCTTTTTCATTTCCGTCCCCCGCCCCTACAGCCAGCCCTTCTCGGCGTAGTACTTGTACTCGGCGTCCCAGTCGTTCTTCCGCATCTTGATGACCGCGGAGAAGAACTTCCTGCCTTTTTCTATGGCTTCCGCCTGGCCGGCGAAAACCGTTTTGTTCTTGATGTCCGAAACGAGCTTTTCCCCCAGCTTGAAGGCCTCGGCTTTTTTCGCGGCGTCCGGCCCGCGCCCGTCGCAGGAAACACCGCCCGAATACTGCGCTCCGGCGGCGCTGCTGTAATAGGCGATGTAGTCCAGGGTTTCGGCCGCGCGCCCGCTGCCGGAGGAAACCGCGCCCGCCGCGTATTTTCCCAGCAGGCGCTTGCAGTGGATGAAGTTGGAGGTCCGGTCGAACAGGGCTTTCATCGAGGCGGTGACCTGGTTTATATAGTTGGGCGAAGCCAATACGAGCCCGTCCGCCTCCAGCATCTTTTCGAGGACGGGGCCGGCGTCGTCTATCATCACGCAGCGCATGTCGTTCCTGTGGCAGGCTTCGCAGCTGCGGCAGAACTCGATGCGGCGGCCGCTCAGGTGGACGGTCTCAGTATCGGCGCCGGCCGCCGCGGCGCCTTTCAGCGCCTCGGCGGCAAGCGCGAAGGTGAGGCTTTTTTCGCCCTTCGGGCTGGAAGAGATAAGCAGTATCTTCATGCTGTCAGTCCCTTGGCACCAGCACTATCTCTATGCGGCGGTTAAGCGCTTTGTTGGCGGGCGTGTCGTTGGGCGCCACGGGCCTGTATTCGCCGTAGCCCG
>CAZJUL010000572.1:0-1566 GCA_964549095.1 uncultured Elusimicrobiaceae bacterium | reverse complement strand
TGCCTGTCTATCTTTTCATATACCTCGTCCGGCGACAGCGCTTCCAGGTCGCCCTTGGCGTAGCCGTGCATAGCCAGAGGGGGCCCCCAGTTCTCAGGGCCGTTCAGGAGGCCGTAGACGGTGAAGGTGGGCGTTCCCTGGCTCACGGCTATGTGCATCGGGCTCGAGGTGGTGCCCACGTGGAGCTTCACCTTTTTGAATAAAGCCGCCAGGTCGAGCAAGTCCAGGCCGGGGGCGAGCAGGTGCGGGCGCGCCGCCGCGGCCAGCGCGGCTTTCACATAGTCCAGCTCGCCCGGGCCGGAGAGGAAAACGATCCTGGCGCCCATTTTTTCACTGAGGGCGTCAGCCAGCGCCGCGAATTTCACGGCGGGCCACATCCGGTGGCCGCGCGGGCTTGTAATGTCGAAGGTTATGATAAGGTCTTTGGCCGGGTCCAGCCCGGAGGCGGACAGGAACGCCGCCGCCTTTTCCTCGTTCGCGGCCGTAAAAGCCAGGTCCAGCCCGATGTCCCCGTCCTTTATGCCGAGCGGCTCCAGCAGGCGCAGCCGGTTATTTACCGTGTACCCGAGGTCCGAAAACCGGGGCATCACATTGTAAAAGAGGAAACCGAGCGGGTAGTGGAACGCTATCCGGCGCTTCGCTCCCGAGAGCCGCGTGTACCAGCCCGACGGCGTGGAGCGCATAAAATCGATAACAGTATCTATTTGCAGCTCGCGTATGCGCTTCAGGGCGCCCTTCCCCCGTATTATTATTTCCTTAACCGAGGGATTGTTCTCAAGGATCTTTTTCGACGGGGTCTTTGTCAGGAAATAGATCTCGGCCCGCGGATAGCGCTGCTTGAGCGCCCTTATCAGCGGCGTGGTAAGGAGCACGTCCCCTATCCCTTTGAAGACTATCAGCAGTATCCGTTCAGGTTCCATCAGGTTGCAGGACCGAAAGCCGCGAAGCTACTTCTTATCGGAGACGGCGGCCCGGTATTTGGGGTCGTTATACATTTTATACTGGCGGTAGATCTTCAGCGTGGTCTTTCCGGAAACGACATTGCCGAACAATTCGGTGAGCTCGTTCTCGAGGTCGGTTTTCTGTACCTCGAGGACCGCCACTTTCTGCCGGGCGGCTTCTTTGTGGTCCGCGGCGGCGTCCTTGCGCTCCAGCTGCTCGGCCATATGCCAGAGCTTGAGGCGGATGATGCTTATCTTGTCCACCAGGCTGCCTATGGTCTCGGCCATATCAGCGCTTCCCCGCCTGGTCCAGCGCCGAAAGCACTGCCTCGTCGATGCGCTCGATGAGGTCGTTCCGCGTCTGGTTGAGCTTGTCTATATTGCGCTTGGCCGCCGCGACGACAAGGTCGTCCTTCAGGCGGGCCTTGTCCTCTTCGTGCCAAAGCGCCACGTTCGCCTGCGAAAGTTCGCTCACCAGCTTGCCGATATTCAGGTCTTTCATAGGGTTCTCCGTTAAACAAGTATATAAAATTTCGCGCGCGCCATTTTTGCGGAACCTCGGAGCGGGTGGCGGCGGTTCGGCTCGGAAGGACCTCGCGAGGCCCGAGCTTACGTAAGAGCGAGG
>CAZJUL010000571.1:0-1566 GCA_964549095.1 uncultured Elusimicrobiaceae bacterium | reverse complement strand
CTGGGGCTTGAAAGCGCCCTTGAGCGGCTGGCCGAGGATACCCGCAGGCGGCACGGCCTGGCGGTGTGTTTCCGCGGCGAAGGCCGGCGCGCGCCTCTGGCGACCGAGACCAGCGTGCTGATCTTCAAGGCCGTGCGCGAGCTGCTGATGAACGCCGTCAAGCATTCGAAAGCTTCCGAGGTGACCGTGCGCGTGCGGCGTACCGGCGGCGAAATAGCTGTCACCGTGCGCGATAACGGCCGGGGTTTCAACTCGGTGGCGGCCTCCGTCTACGACGGCGATAAGGGCGCCTTCGGTCTTTTCTCCATACGGGAAAAGGTCTCGCATCTGGGCGGGACGTTCCGGGTGGATTCCCGTCCCGGTTCCGGGACGCTTGCGGTGATAACGGCTCCGCTCGCCAAGGATAAAGGAAATGGAAAAAAACATACTCATCTGTGACGACCATAAGATCTTCCGCGAGGGCCTGCGCGCCCTGCTGGAGAAACAGCCCGGCATCAGGGTCGTGGGCGAGGCGCGGGACGGCATAGAGTCCGTGCGCCTGGCGAAAGAGCTCTCGCCCGATATCGTGATAATGGATATTTCCATGCCCGGCCTCAACGGCATAGAAGCGTCGCGCAAGCTGGCCAAGATGCGCAAGGCGGCGCGCGTGATAGCGCTTTCGATGCATAACGACCGCAAATACGTGACCGAGATCTTCAAGGCCGGGGCCCGCGCTTACCTGCTCAAGGACTCGGCTTTCGAGGAGCTGATGGACGCCATCAAAGCGGTGAACTGCGGCAGGTTCTTCCTGAGCGCGGGCATCACCAGCGTAGTCCTGGGAGATTATATAAAAGGCCCCGGCGGGGACCCCCGCAGCCCGTTCACTATCCTTTCGTCGCGGGAAAGGGAGGTGCTCCAGCTGCTGGCCGAAGGACTGCGCACCAAGGAGATCTCCAACAAGCTGGGGCTGAGCGTCAAGACCGTGGAGACCCACCGCAAGAAAATAATGGAAAAACTAGGCATACAGAGCATCGCCGGCCTTACGCGTTACGCCGTGAAGGAGGGCCTGATTAGCCTTTGATCCCGGCGTTCCCGCTGTCTTCCCCGCCCGCCTCCGCCGCTGTGGCCGTTCGTAAGGTTTTTCCACCCTGCCCTTCAGGGAATCCCTGATACCGCAGTCCCTCCGCAATCTATACAATAAGTATCGCGCGGCATAAAAGCCGCGGATACTGCTGCGGAGGTACACCATATGTTCGATACCGGAAATACCGGATTCATGCTCGTGTCGACCAGCCTGGTCATGCTCATGACGCCCGGCCTCGCCTTTTTCTACGGCGGGCTTGTAGGCCGCAAGAGCGTGCTGGCCATAATGATGCAGAGTTTCGTTTCGCTGGGCGTGACCACGGTGCTGTGGTACGCTTTCGGCTACTCGCTGTGCTTCTCCGGCGGCGAGGGCGCAATAATCGGCAACCTCGACATGGCCTTCCTGCGCGGCGTCGACCTCAACACGCCTTTCGCGGGCTCCAGCAGCATCCCGCTGCTGGTGTTCTTCGCCTACCAGATGATGTTCGCCCAGATCACCCCGGC
>CAZJUL010000570.1:867-1592 GCA_964549095.1 uncultured Elusimicrobiaceae bacterium | reverse complement strand
AAGCGCCTGCTTGGTCCTGAGGCCGGCGGTCAGGTCGGCTTTGGCCGTTTCCGTGATCTTGGCGGGCATTGCCACGCTGACGCGGGACAGGCCCCCGGCGGGGTTCAGGGCGGCCGTGTTCTCGGCCAGGCCCTGCGGCTGCGCCGAGCCTTTCTTCGCGCGGTCCACGGCGATGTTCAGCGCCTGCATTGTCTGCGGCGTCTCGGCGCGGGCGCCTTCGTCGAACTTCAGCCCGCCGGGCAGCGGCGGGGCCTTTTTCGCGCCCACCTCTTCCAGCTCAATGCGCGGCGCCAGCGCCACCGCGGCGCGCTCGGCTTTAATTCCCAGGTCGGCGTTCAGAGCCGTGACGGCCCGCTTGCCCGCGTCCATCTCCAGTTTTTCCGACGCTTGCAGCCGGCCAGCCCTTTGGGGCAGCGCCTGCGGGGCCGCGACTGCGGCCCGCCTGGCTTCGGGCGTCCTTATATCGATGGTCGGCAGCCTGGGCGAAGGCGCGGCTTCTATCTTCGGTATGGTCGGCAGGGCCATTTTCAGGAATTCGAAGGTCTTGTTCTGCGCCGGCTTGGGCCTGGGCGCGGCCGCCGTTTTTTCCTGCAGCAGCAGGTCCACGTTGCTGATGACGATGTTGCCCGCCTCCGGCCTGAGCAGGACGAAATTGAGGTAGAAGAAGAACAGCAGCCCGTGGAACAGCACCGCTCCCGCGGCGGAGTAGGCCAATGTTTTATTGG
>CAZJUL010000570.1:0-857 GCA_964549095.1 uncultured Elusimicrobiaceae bacterium | reverse complement strand
CTTTCTAAAAGGGGGGTTTTGGGGAACCGCTATTTCTTCTTCTGTTCAGTGGCTATGCTTATGCTGACGGCGCCGGCTTCTTTGGCGCGCTGCATCGTGTCGGTCAGAACGCCGTAGCCGGCTTCGCGGTCCGCTTTTATGACCACCAGTTTTGACTCGCTGGCTTTGACCGTCCGCCCGAGGGCCGCGAAGAACTTTTCCTTATCGGTAAAGGCCTCTTCGTTCACCGCGTATTTGGCGGAGCTGGCCAGGGACACCGTGATCTTTTCTTTTTCCTCGCCTTCCTGGGTGCGGGCCTTGGGCAGGTCCACCTTGAAAGCGGGGTCGGAGAGCAGCGGGGCCGTGACCATGAAGATGATGACCAGCACCAGGCACACGTCCACCAGGGGCGCGATATTGATGCTGCTTATTATCGAATCGTCGTCTTCGGTCTTGAATGCCATATCAGCTCTTCATCAGCGCCAGCTTGAGTGCGCCGGCCTGCTTGGCCTCGTCGAGGAGTTCCACCACGTCCCCGACCTTGTTCCTGGCGTCGGCCCTGACTATCACGAACTTGTCCTTGCTTTTTAAAAGGGCCTGGGCCATCTTGACGGGGAACTCGGCGGCGGTAACGGCCGTCCCGTTGATGGTGATGCGGCCTTCTTTCGAAAGGGCTATCTGCACGCTTTCCGAAACGGAGACTTTCCCCACCTGCACGCCCGCTTTGGATTGAAGCACTTTGATGCCGGACTGTACGGCGAAGGGCGCGACGGCCATGAAGATGATGACCAGCACCAGGCACACGTCCACCAGGGGCGTGAGGTTGATGTCGGTTATTCCGTCGTCGGAATTATAGGTGGAGATAGCCATAGAGATCA
>CAZJUL010000569.1:0-1617 GCA_964549095.1 uncultured Elusimicrobiaceae bacterium | reverse complement strand
GGCGGAGCAGGCCGGCGAAGATTTCGACGGCCCGCTCGCCGCGCAGTTCAGGGAATTTTTCTGCCGCTTCCCCGCGTATCCCGGCCGCGACGAGCTGCAGATGGCGCTGGCTAATTTCTACCTGGCGCGGGAAGAATACTCCCGCGCCCGCCTGGAGTACGAGAAGCTGCTGCAGGTCCACCCCGTCAGCAAGCATATCCTGGCGGCGAAAAAAGCGCTGGCCGACATCCTGGCCAACAACCTGAAGGAATACGGCGCCTCCATCCCCGCCTACCAGAATATCGCCGACGGCTTCCCCGGCACGGCCGAAGCCTGGCAGGCCTACTGGCAGATCACGAAGCTGGCCGAGCGCCAGAAGCAGTACGACCTCGCGGTACAGACCTACGAAAAGATCATAGCCCTTTACCCGGACGAAGACGCCGCGCACGGCGCCTACAGGTCCGAAGCGCGCGTTTTGCGCGAAAACCAGTCAAAATACAAGGAAGCCGTAGAGGTGCTCAACCGGCTGGCCGACAAGTACAAGGACCAGCGGGCCGTGGAGGCCCTGGTGCTGGCCGGCGAGATAGCCCGGAAAGACCTGAAGGACGCCGAAACGGAAATAAAGGCGCATGACCGCATAGCCGCGGAATACCCGTCGGACCCGCAGGCCCCGAAATCCGTCTTCGCCGCGGCGCAGGCCTACGAAAAGGTCCTGGATTATGACAAGGCCCGCGAATATTACAACCGGATAACCGAAAAATATCCCGACGACCCGATGTCCAAAAAAGCGCTGAAATCCATCAATTCGCTGCTGACGAAATAAAGCGACAGCCCGCACGAGGCCGGTAAAAAAAGAGAGCCGCGATGATCGCGGCTCTCTTTTCGCTTTCCCTTACTTTCAGTCGCTTTCTTTCGCGCTCCTACGGCAGCACGCTCAGCGGATCTATGACATCGCCCTTGCGCACAATGAAATGCACGTGAGGGCCGGTGGTCATGCCGGTCATGCCTACGGAGCCTACCACCTGGTTAGCGCCTACATACTGGCCGACGCGCACCGTGGGCCCGCCCACGGGCATATGGAAATAGGTGGAGGCGAGGCCGTCGGGGTGGGCCAGGGTCACATACACGCCGGACGACTGAGTGCCGCCCACGGCCGTCAACTTGCCGGCGTCCAGGGCGTGCAGCGGGCTGCCGTTGGGCGCCGCTATGTCCAGCCCGTTGTGGAAATGCGGGCACCAGACCCCGTTATAATACCTGCCGCCGTAGACGTTCCAATTTACGCAGCCGAACTTCTGCGACACCCTGCCCTTTACCGGCCAGAACCGGCCGCGGGCCAGCTCCATATCCTGGGGGAGCTGCACCGGGGTTTCGTTGGCGTTCTTCATCGCGGCTTCTATGACCTTGTCGTCTTTGGCCCGTATATCCCGCAGCACCTGCGCCTGTTTTTCGGTGAACTGCATACCCTCGTTCACAAGCCCGATAAGGGAGTCGATCTGCAGCGGAGACAACTGGCCGTTCTTGAAGCGTTTTGACAGGTCGTCAGACTGCGCGTCGGTCATCTTCCCGGCGAACACTTCCGCCGGCAGCCCCGCTACGGTCGTATTGGCCAGGCCGCCTTTAGCTGTCTTGGCGGACTTG
>CAZJUL010000568.1:0-1619 GCA_964549095.1 uncultured Elusimicrobiaceae bacterium | reverse complement strand
GAAAGCGTTCTCTATGTGCTCCGGGCCGGCGCCCGCCGTGAAGCCGATAAAATCGAACCGCAGGGTTTCCGGCCTCAGGCGCTTGGCCTTCACGTAAGCCAGCGCGGTCTTTATGATCCTGGCCCGCTTGGCCCTGCCGACGGTCTCGGCGGGCGTGCCGAAGCCGGTACCGGACCGGGCGCGGACTTCCACGAACACCAGCGCCTCCCCGTCCAGGCCAATGATGTCTATCTCGCCCATCGGGGCCGACCAGCCGCGCTCCAGTATCTTGTAGCCGCGCGAGCGCAGGTAAACCGCGGCTTTCTCTTCGGCTGCTTTGCCCAGGTCGTTCATGCCTGCGCGGCCTCCCGGTCCTTCACGGAGGCCCTGACGGGCGCGAAGCTCAGGCGGTGCGCCGGGCTGGGGCCCAGGGCGGTAAGGGCGGCCAGGTGCGCCTTCGTGCCGTAGCCCTTATGGACGGCCAGGCCGTAGCCGGGATGGCGCCGGTCCAGCTCTTCCATCCACCTGTCCCTGACCACTTTCGCGAAAATGCTTGCGGCGGCTATGGAAAGGGACCGCTGGTCCCCGCGCACCACCGCTTCCTGCCGGAGCGAAAGTCCTTTTATCCTGTGCGGACCGTCCACCAGCACGAGCGCCTCTCCGGGGCCGGCGCCCAGGTCGGCGGTAAGCCGCGTCACGGCGCGGGACATGGCCCTGAAGGTAGCGCCCAGTATGTTGAAGCTGTCTATCTCGCCGGGCCCGGCGCAGCCGAAGCCGAAGCGCACGCCGTGCGCGCGCATGTGCGCCAGCAGCAGGACGCGCTTTTTTTCGGTCAGTTTTTTGCTGTCGTCTATCTCGTGCAGGAAAGGGCGGGCGGCGGGGGGGATATAGGCGGCGGCCGCGGCTACGGGCCCGGCCAAAGGGCCCCTGCCGGCTTCGTCAACGCCTATCAGGTAAGCCGGGCCGAGTCGCTCTATTACCGAAAGGTCGAATTTTGATAGCGGCACAATAGTTCAGGAGTCAGAACCCAGAATTCAGGATCCAGCGTAAGGAATACCGAATTCTGACTACTGACTCCTGAATTCTGTCTGCTTGCTTTACTTCGTTTCGGTCGCCGGGGCCGCGGGAGCCGGAGCGGCTGCCTGGGCGGGCGCCGCGGGCTGGACGGCGGCAGGCTGCGCGCTTTCCACTTCCTCCAGCCTGGAGGCCTTGCCGGACAGTTCGCGCAGGTAGTAGATCTTGGCGCGCCTGACCTTGCCGGTCTTGACCAGCTCTATCTTGTCTATCCTGGGGGAGCGGATGGGGAAAACCCTTTCGACGCCCACGCCGTAGGAGACCTTCCTGACGGTGAAGGATTCGGAGATGCCGGAACCCCTCCTGGCTATCAGCACGCCGTCGAAGATCTGTATCCTTTCGCTCTCGCCTTCGATGACCTTAGTGTAGATCTTCAGGGTGTCGCCGGTCCTAAAATCGAACTTTTCGTTCTTAAGTCCAAGCTGGGATTCTATTTTCTTTATTATCATACTTCCTCCAGTTTTGCTTTCTTGATCAGGTCGGGCCTTCTTTCGCCGGTGAGGGCGCGGGCCGCGTCGCGCCTCCATTCCGAGATCAGCTTATGGTTGCCGCTGAGCAGCGCCTCC
>CAZJUL010000567.1:0-1633 GCA_964549095.1 uncultured Elusimicrobiaceae bacterium | reverse complement strand
TCGATGATTATTTCCCAGGCCTCTTCCGCGGTCTCGGCGAACCTGAACAGGTTCAGGTCTTCATCCGAGATATAGCCGTGCTTGGCCATGTTCTTGAAGTTTATGACGTCCATCCAGTACTGCTTGCCGAACAGGATGATCGGCAGGCGGGACTTTATGGCGGTCTGCACCAGCGTCAGCACTTCGAAAAGCTCGTCCATTGTGCCGAAGCCGCCGGGAAAGGCCACCAGCGCCTTGGCCCGCATTACGAAATGCATTTTCCGCACGGCGAAATAATGGAACCGGAAGCAGAATTCCGGCGAGACGTAAGGGTTCGGCCCCTGCTCCTGGGGCAGGGTTATGTTCAGCCCCACGCTTTTGGAGCCTGCGTCGTGCGCGCCGCGGTTGGCCGCTTCCATCACGCCCGGGCCGCCGCCGGTGACGACTATGAGCTTGTTCCCGGACAGCATGCTGTGCTCGGAAACCAGCCGGCCGAACTTCCTGGCCTCATCGTAATAGCGGGACGACGCCTTCAGCTTGCGCGCGGCGGCCAGCCGGGCCTTCAGCGCGGCGTTCCGGGGCGACCTGCGCACGGCCTGCTGCAGCTTCTTCATCTGCAGGTCCGCCTCTTCCGGGCTCTGTATGCGGGCGCTGCCGAAGACGACCACCGTGGATTTGACGCCGTGTTCCGCCAGGGTCAGCTCCGGCTTGAGCAGCTCCAACTGCAGCCGCACGGGGCGCAGTTCGGGCCTGCTTAAAAAGGTGGCGTCGGCGTAGGCCTTCCTGTAGGCGTGACACTTGGTGAGGCTGATGGTTTTCTGGCGAAGGGTCTTTTTTGAAGCCACGTTGTAGTCTCCTTGTATCCGCAAGCTGTTGTAAAATTAAACCCGGTTTTCCGCCTGCCGCCCGCTGTCCACTTTCTCCAGCCAGCCGGCTATGCTGTCCGCCATATTCGCGGAAGCCAGCCCCAGTTCTTCGTAAAGCTCGTCCGGCCTGCCCTGTTCGACATACCGGTCCGGTATGCCCAGCCGCAGGAGTGTAGATTGTATTGCATTTTCGTTCAGGTGTTCAAGCACCGCCGAGCCGAAGCCGCACATTAAAGCGTTGTCTTCCACCGTGACCAGGCGCCCGGAGGCGGCGGCCAGCGCGGCTATCAGCCCGCCGTCGAGGGGTTTTATGAAGCGCATATCCGCCACCCCGGCGTCTATGCCGCGGGCCTTGAGCAGCTCCGCCGCCTTGACCGCCGGGTGCACCCTGTTGCCGACCGCCAGGATGTTGACGTCCTTGCCCCTGCGCAGTATGCGCCCCTTGCCCAGGGCCAGCAGTTTCGGCTCCGGGGCCATTTCCACGCCGAAGCCCTTGCCGCGCGGGTAGCGCAGCAGCACCGGCATCTTGAGCGCGAAGGCGGTGAAAAGCATGTGCTGCAGCTCGTCCTCGTCGGCGGGCGCCATCACCGCCACGCCGGGCAGCATCCGGAACAGCCCCAGGTCGAACACGCCGTGATGCGTGGGCCCGTCCTCGCCCACCACCCCGGCGCGGTCCATAGCTATCACGACGGGCAGTTTCTGCAGCGCGACGTCGTGCATGACCTGGTCGAAGGAGCGCTGCATGAAGGAAGAGTAGATGGCCGCGACCGGCTTGAGTCCTTCGGCGG
>CAZJUL010000566.1:1112-1635 GCA_964549095.1 uncultured Elusimicrobiaceae bacterium | reverse complement strand
CCCGGCCGATACCGGCGGCAGCGGCGTGGCCGCTTATTACGGGATAAAGGACGGGGGCAGCGCCGTCGCCGTCACCAGCCCTTACGCCCCTACCTGGGCCGACGGTGAACACACCTTCAAGATCTACGCCGCGGACGCCGCCGGGAACCTGGGCCCGCACTCGAATACCAGGACCGTGCGGATAGACACGCAGCTGCCGGTTTCGGCCTGCTCGCCGCTGGCCGCCTACCTGCCCGCCCTGTTCACGGTGCAATGGTCGGGGACCGACACCGGGGATTCGCAGCTGGCCTCCTACGATGTACAGTACAAGGCCGGCTCGGGCGGCGCGTGGACCGACTGGGCGACCGCTACGCCCCTGACATCCAGGACCTTCGGCCCGGCCTCCGACGGGACTTACTATTTCCGCTCCCGCGCCAGGGACGCGGCCGGCAACACGGAGGCCTGGCCCCTGGCGTCGGGCGGGGACGCCTTCACCACCGTGGACGCCTCTTCTCCTTCGGCTCCGTCCATAACTTCCCCGTCC
>CAZJUL010000566.1:0-1102 GCA_964549095.1 uncultured Elusimicrobiaceae bacterium | reverse complement strand
GTCCCACGTCGCGGGCGCCTGGAACATAGTCAGCGACGACCCGCAGTTCAGCTGGACCGCCTCTGACGGCGGTTCCGGCATCGCGGGCTACAGCGTGGCGCTGGACCGCTCAGTGAACTTCACGCTGCCGGCGGTAATAAACCTCGCGGGGAACGCTGCGCCCAACACCACCGCCTACACTAACGTCGCGGACGGCTCCTGGTATTTCCACGCCAGGGCTAAGGACAACGCCGGCAACTGGGGCGCCGCCTCTTACTACGGGCCTATAAAGATCGACCTGACCCCGCCCGCCTTCGTCAGCATCCTGCCGGCCAGGGACCCCGCGCCGGAAGGGAACCTTTCTATCACTATCACGGCCAGCGAACAGCTCAGCGTGATCTCGGCCACCGTGACGCAGAGCGGCGGAACGCCCGCGCCGCTGGCGCTTACAAGCCAGGATAATATTACCTGGACCGGCACCTACGCCGTTGCCCCGGGCCAGGACGGGACGGCCGCCATCAGCGTTTCCGGCAGAGACCTCCCCGGCAAATCCGGCTCCGCCGCTGCCTCGTTCTTCGTGGATACCGTGCTGCCGTCCCAGCCCGCCCTGGCCTGCGCGACGCACCCGGAGAACACGCCGACCTCCAAGAGCGCGGCGGCCTTCTCCTGGACGGCGGCGACAGACACAGGCACAGGCCTGGCCGGCTACAGCTACGCCGTGAACGGAGTTCAGGATCATTCGCTGGACACCTCCACGGATACGGCCTCGACCGCCGTCAATATCTCCACGGCCGACGGGACTTACTGGATGCACCTGCGCGCCGTGGACAACGCCGGGAACGGCGGCGCGGTCTCCCGCTACAAGTTCATAGTGGACGTGACCTCCCCGGTCTACGCGGCGGCGTTCTCCAGGAACCCGGCCCCGGCCGGACAGCTCTCTATCACGCTCGACGCCGGGGAAGCCCTCGCGTCCGCGCCGGCGGTTACGGTAACCCAGTACGGCCAGTCGCCCCCGACGCCGCTGTCGATGAGCACTTCCGACAACGCGGTCTGGACCGCCGCCTACACCGTGGTGGCCGGCTTCGACGGGACGGCCTCCGTGAGCGTGAGCGGCGTGGACCTG
>CAZJUL010000565.1:0-1637 GCA_964549095.1 uncultured Elusimicrobiaceae bacterium | reverse complement strand
CGCCGCCCGGCACCAGCCGCTCCAGCACCAGGTCGCCCGGCGGGCCCAGCGCCGCGCCGGTGTACTCGGCGAACTCCGAGCTTTCCGGCTTCTCACCGCGGGCACCGTATTTTATCAGGGCCCCGTCGCGGAACACCCACGCGCGGCGGGCCGGGTCCCAGGCAGCGGACGCCGCGTTGATCTCGGAAGAGAGCGCCCCGTCCTTATGCACGCTCACCAGCACGCCGCTCATCTGCCCTTTGCCGCCGTCGTATTCGCGCGCCGTCGCGAACACCTCGCCACCGGAGGCGAAAGAAACGTCCCGCTTGAAAAGCCGCTGCCAGTCGCCGCGCCCGCGCAGCTTGCCCTCGAAAACATACTCCGAGCGCATATAGAATTCCGGCGCCAGCGTTTCCTGCACGGCGAAATGCAGCAGCCCGGTAAGGACCGAGCAGAGCAGCAGCGGGGCGGCCATCTCTATCGGGCGCCACCCGCCGGCCATCCCGGCCTTCCACTCGCCGCCGGCTATCATGCCGCCCAGCGCCGTCAGCACGGCCAGCAGCGTGGCCATCGGCATCATCTTTACCGCGAAAAAGGGAAGCTGGTAGACCAGGTACCTGGCGAACACTTCGAAGCCCGAGCTGCTCTTCATGAAATAATTCAGCTTGTCGAATAGGCTGCCGAACAGCATCAGGGACACGAACACGCCCAGCCCGAAGAAAAAAGGGGCCCAGAACCCGCGGGCGATGTATTTAAAGAAAACTTTATTCATGGAACTATTCAACGCATGATACCATTTATATAGTCTTAAAACCTCTTTTTCAAAGTCAGTTTCTGCGTGTTCCCCAGGTCGCCGTAGGGCGTTACGGCGTAGTCCAGGCGGGTGTTCCAGAAGTTAAGACCGGCGCCCGCGCTGAAGCCGGTGTTGTTGATGGCCGCTGTGCGGCTGCTGCTCAAGTAGCCGGCCCGCAGGGCGACGCCCGATAATAGCGCGTACTCGGTGCCGAAACTTACGCCGGTTTGTTTATCGTAGACCAGGCGTTTGACATCCAAGGCAAAGTTGACGCCGGGGATCACGCTGAACATTAGGCCCGCCGCAAACGTAAGCGGCAGCGGGTCTTCCTGGCTTATGTATTTCATCCGGGTACCCAGGTTCTGCACGGAAAGGCCGATACCGACGGGCAGGGCGTTCAGCGCCCTGCTGAAACCTATATCCACCGCCCCGGCCCGTGCCTTTGTACCGGCAATGGAGCTTTCTATATATTTCACATTCAGCCCCATCCTGACTTGCCCCATCATCCCCGCCAAGCCCACGGTCACCGCCTGATCGTAAGAGCTAAAACTCCCCCCAGCGCTGCGGTCGGCATTTCGGGCGTCCATTGAGCCATTGGTAAGCCGGGTCAGGCCAAAGCCTATCGCCAGCGGCCTCCCTTTTACCGGCATAGCCACGCCTATGAAGTCGTGCATCGAATCCATCAGCCAGTTGGTATGGCTGAAGCCCAGCTCCACACCTTTGACGGCGGCCAGCCCGGCCGGGTTATAGGCCAGGGACTCCACACCTGAAGCCAGGGCCGTATAGGCCGCGCCCATTGATACGGCCCTTGCGTCCGTGTCTATCTTAAGGAACTGCGCGCCGGATTCCAGCGCGGCGGCCGGAT
>CAZJUL010000564.1:0-1646 GCA_964549095.1 uncultured Elusimicrobiaceae bacterium | reverse complement strand
CATCGAGTTCTACGGCTGGCAGCCCCGTAACGGGGAGCACGATAATTCGGCCGACTGAAAGCCGGCTGACCGGGGAGAGGATGTCGATCAAGGGAAAACCCGCGGTATTTGCGGCCGCCGCCGTGGCGGCCGTAAATATTTGCGCCGCCGCGCTGCTGGCGTATTATCCGCCGCCCGGCACCTTCGGCCGCCTGGTCCCCGTCGACAATCCCTCGGTGAGGGACGCCAAATTCTACGCCCCCGTCTGCAACGGCGTGATGTGCCGGCTGTGCCCGTTCAACTGCTTCCTGCCGGAGGGCGCGCGGGGGCTCTGCAAGGTGCGCATAAACCACGGCGGGCGGCTGAAGACGATGGTCTACGCCAAGCCGGTATCCGTCCACCTCGACCCGATAGAGAAAAAGCCCGTCTACCACCTGCTGCCCGGCAGCCTCATCTATTCCCTCGCTACGCCCGGCTGCAACCTGTCCTGCCGGGCCTGCCAGAACTGGGAGATCTCGCAGATCTACCCCGAGCAGGCCGCTAAAACCTCGCTGGTGCCGGAAAGCCTGCTGCTCCGCGTGGAAGGCCCCACCGGCCGCGTCTACGGCGAGCTCAAACAGAACGAAGTCTCTTCGCTGGAGCCCGCGGACATAGTGGCTTACGCCAAGGCCTGCCGCGCGGCCTCCATCGCCTATACCTATTCCGAGCCGGTGGTGTTTTACGAATACATGTACGACACGGCGCGCCTGGCCCGGGAGGCGGGCCTCAAAAACGTGATGGTGAGCGCGGGGTTCATCAATCCCGGCCCGCTTTCCCGCCTGGCCGAATACATGGACGTGGTGAAAATAGACCTCAAGGGCTTTGACGAAGGTTTCTACAGGGATTATACCGCCGGTCAAGAACGCCCTGCGCATCCTGAAAAAGAAAGGCGTCCAGATAGAAATAGTGAACCTGGTAGTGCCCGGCCTGAACGACGATAAGGAAAGCCTGAAAAGGCTCGTCGCCTGGATCAAAGAGGACCTGGGCCCCGATGTGCCGCTCTTTTTTTCGCGGTTCTCGCCTAATTACCAGCTGGCCAATATCGCCGCCACTCCGCCCGAAACGCTTACCTGGGCCCGCGACGAGGCCCTCCGGCAGGGCCTGCGCTACGTGTACGTCGGCAATGTCTCCGGCCATCCCGGCGAAAGCACCTACTGCCCGAAATGCGGCAGGGCGCTGGTAAAGCGCTACGGCTACGCCATACTTGAAAACCGGCTGACCGCCTCCGGCGGCAAATGCCCGCACGACGGCACCCGCATCCCCGGCATCTGGAAGTAAGCCGGCCTCCGGCAGGGCAGTTGCCAGCCGCCGGCTTCATTTGCTAAAAAGTAAGTATGTCCGCAAAATTTATCCACGCTTGCCTCTTGTCCCTGGCGCTGGCGTCCTGCGCCTATTCGGCCGCCGGCGCGCGGCAAGCGGCGTACGCCGGGAAATTCTACCCGGCCGACAAAGCGCAGCTGGCCGCCTTCGTGGATTCGGCCCTGGCCGGGGCGGCCGTTCCCCAGCCCGGCGGCAAAGTGCTGGCCATAATAGCCCCGCACGCCGGCTATGTTTTTTCCGGCCGCGTCGCCGGGTTCGCCTATAAAACCGTCGAGACGGAGTACGACACGGTCGTAGCGCTGGCCACC
>CAZJUL010000563.1:0-1649 GCA_964549095.1 uncultured Elusimicrobiaceae bacterium | reverse complement strand
GGGGGGGGCTGTTATAACCCGGTAGATCGCCGGTTCAGACATGGCGCAGATAGTGCGCAGTGTAGGTGTCCACAAGGTTGCGTATCATCCGCTGATACTTCATGTGATGTCTGCCGGCCTCCCGTTTGAAGAACAGCACGCTCGCTTTGCTCAGGGACAGCGTGATCTTTACGGTTTCTTCCGGCATGACGAGTTTCTCCGGGGGCGGCAGGAAATCGCCGACCCTGGTCATGCGCCCGACAGGCATATCCTTATTCTTCCTGCTTCCGCTCATAAAGCCGTTCTCCTTTGCGCCAGAACCCGGCGCCGATAACCCGTATCTTCCCGCCCCGATAGGTGAACCTCACCGTCAGCACCCTGTTCCCGACCTTTCCGAGGCAGAAGAACCGCTCCTCTTTGGCGCTGTGCCCGGAATCGGTGTATATCCGTCTTCCGGGGTCCCTGAAAGCTTTTGCGGCGGTCACAAAGTCCACCCCGTGCTTGCGGACATTGGTCGACTCCTTCACGGGGTCCCATATAAAGCTGCCGCTTTCCGTCATAATAGTTTACCCCGTAAACAACATTTTGTCAATACTAATATACATACTATTATACATATAGAGCGCCTATGCCTCCCAAATAGTATAAAACACCACCGCGACAGCATCCTGTCGCGGTCAAATTAGTATAATTTGGACGAAGGTGATATGACGAGGAAAACATCTTTTATCCCGGTATTGGCCGCGTTCCTATTTGTTCTTGTCCCGGCGGCCCCGGCTTTTTCAGTGGACGCTTTCGATCCCCAAACCTCTTACGGCGTGATAGCCGGCGCGCTCTCCTGGAAAGACAAGTCATTCACCGCCTACCCCGTTAAGCACCGCAAAGATAAGGAAATTTACGACACGCTTCTTAAGCGGGGGGCGGCCAGGGAGAACTATACGCTGCTGCTGGACACCGCGGCGACCAGGGACGCCGTGTATGCCGCAGTGAAAGAGCGGGCCGCCAAAGCCCCGGCGGGCTCCACCTTCGTCTTTTATTACGCCGGCCACGGTGTTAACCGGGACAGCGGCAGCGTGTTCTTCGCCAGTTACGACATAGACAGGAAGAAGGCGGAAGACACCGGCCTCTCCCCGGAGGTAATAGGCGGCATCATAGCGCAGAACTTCAAGGGCGCCAAGGTCCTGCTCCTGGCCGACTGCTGCTATTCCGGCGCGCTCCTGTCAGCGGCGCGGACGCTGAATTCCGCACGCGTTTCCGCCGCCGCCCTGACCTCGGCTTCCGCCTCCAACGAGTCGGCCGGCTCCTGGACCTTTTCCCAGACCGTCATAGACGCTCTTTCGGGGCGCGCGCTGCTGGACCGCGACGGTGACGGTTTTATAACGCTCGGCGAGCTGTCGCTGGAAATAGCCGACGCGATGAAATACCGGGAGCGGCAGCTCTCCGGGAGCTTCCTGCCGGAGGCGCTGAAGGACGCCGCGGTTTCAAAAGCCGGGGCGCGCGCCGCAGTCATCGGCTCCTCCGCCGCCTTCTCCGCTGGAGAATATGTTTCCGTCGCACGCAAGGGCGGCGCCGGGACTGCGCGGATACTGGAGGGGCGGGCCGGCGATTACCTGGCCGAGTTCTACGACTACAGCGATAAAATAATTTCCACCGTGCCGGCGGCCGGCGCG
>CAZJUL010000562.1:0-1653 GCA_964549095.1 uncultured Elusimicrobiaceae bacterium | reverse complement strand
GGTTTTGCCGCGAGTTCCAGGGCGTCCCGCGAGAAGTTCAGCGTGTAATACAGTTTGGAGTCGTAGCCCAGGCCTATCTGCGCGCGCATAAGGGCCTCGCGCCCCTCTTTATCCGCGGCCCGGAGGAGCAGGTCCACGACATCGCCGGGGTTCTTAGCGTCGGCGGGAACCTTTATCGAGAACTTTTCCCCTTTGACCGCCGTGTATTTGCCCGGGGCGGTTCCCGGCTTTTTAAGGGCGTATGAAACGGAAACCTTACCCCCGGGAGCAGTCGCCTCCCCCTCGAAGACCAGGCTCCTGCGGCCCGACATTATATCGTGCAGCGTTATCCTGGGACCGCCGTCCGCTGCCGCCGGCGCGGCGGAAAGCAGCAGCGCCGCAAGCAATGTTATACAGGTCATAACCCCTCCGTAGATCCATTCCCCCCGCACCGGCCGGATACCACTGGGCGCCCCGTGAGCCCCCGGCAGGCCGCGATTTTTGATATTATACCCATAATGACCGCCCCCCGTAAAAGTTTGGGGGAGATTTTTGCGATACTGCACTCTACAGCCGGCATTATATTTTCCGCTGATCCCGACCGATGACGCCATTTTACTACGCCACTATCGCCGCGGCCGCCACCATAGGGGGTGCGGCCCTGCTGTTGCCCGCGCCGGCGCGCTGGTGGGGCGCGGGAACGGCGTTGCTGCTTTACCTTGCCGTTACCGCGGCCGGGGTTTCCCTGATAAGCCTTAATTATTTCTGCAAGGCGCTGCTGCGCGGCGCCCCCGGCAAAAAAAGGCTGGCACTCACTTTCGACGACGGACCGGACCCCTCCGCCACGACCGCACTGCTGGACCTGCTGAAAGAACACGGCGCGCGGGCGTCGTTCTTCTGCGTGGCTGAACGCGCAAAAGCAAATCCCGAAATTGTCCGCAGGATAAAGCAGGAAGGGCACACCCTCGGGAACCACTCTTACGGCCATAAATGGTGGACCAATTTTTTTACCGGCAGACCGATGAAAGCTGAAATTTTAATGGCGCAAAAAGTATTTAAAGAAGTTTGCGGGGAAGCGCCTGTCTACTACCGCAGCCCGATGGGCCTCACGAACCCGCACCTGCGCGGTGTCCTGGCCGAAACCGGGCTCACCCTCGTCGGCTGGGATGTGCGCCCGTTCGACCGCGGCAGGCCGCCGGGAGAGACGGCCGAACGGATAATCGGCGCCGCCGGCGACGGAAGCATTGTGCTGCTGCACGACGGGGGCGCCTCTCCCGGCGACCTTACCGCGGCGGTAGCGGCGGTGCTCGCGCATTTCAAGGCGCTGGGCTATACCTTCGTGAACCTGGACGAACTTATATGAAAGAACTGCTTTTTGCCTTGCTGCTGCTCTTTCCGGCCGCGGGAATATGCCGCGCCGGCGGGCTGGAATTCTTTAACGCCGGAAAAATTAAAACGCTGCCGGCCGACCCCGAGCAGCCGCTCATCAGGTCGATGTTCACACGCAGCGCCGGCGGCTGGTTCGGCCACCGGAACTTCTGGGACATAGGCCTGGGCGGCGCCCTGCCGTTCTTGTCGGTAAGCGCCGGCTCCGAAGAGAAATACGGCCTGAACGTCATCGGGAATTTCAGGTCCCGGTTCATGATCGGTTCGGACTCTTTCCACCTGCTGAAC
>CAZJUL010000561.1:0-1653 GCA_964549095.1 uncultured Elusimicrobiaceae bacterium | reverse complement strand
TGACCGCGGTGAGCGGCGAGCTGCTGGAGGCCTATTCCCACGGCATGAAGCAGAAGCTGCTGATAGCCGGGGTCCTCCTGCGGAAGCCGAAGGTGGTGCTCTTCGACGAGCCGACGGTGGGGCTGGACCCGAAGAGCATAAAGCGCTTCAAGCACCTGCTGCTGGACATAGCCAGGGGCGGCGCGGCCGTCTTCATGTGCACGCACATCCTGGACATGGCCGAGAAGCTCTGCACCAGCGTCGGCATCATCTACCGCGGCCGGCTGATAGCCAAGGGCACGGTGGACGAGATAAAAAAGATGGCGGGCTCCCCCGGCGACAAGTCCCTGGAGGACGTGTTCCTGGAGCTGACGGCGTGACCTTAAAAGCCGGGGACATACCTTGCCGCAAGGTGTGTCCCCAATGCTTAATGCCTGATAATTCCTGACTATGTTCCCTACCCTCTTCAACCGCAAGCTCCGGTCCATGAAAAACAGGATCGCCGCCCTCAAGGGCTGGCACCTGGTCAAGACGCTGGCTTTCCTGGTGACGGGCCTGGGCATGCTGCTGGCGCTTTACGGCGGCTTCTGGCGCCTGCTGACCTACCTGGAAGGGGTTTACGTGATAGGGCCGATGCTGTCCTGGAAGCTCACCTCCATGGTCCTGCTGATAACTTTTTCAATGGTCATAGTGTCCTCCATCATAATCTCCATGACCACGCTTTATTATTCCTTCGACCTGAAATTCCTTTTTTCCTGCCCGATAAACCTGCGCGTGCTCTTCCTGGACAAGGCTTTCGAGACCGTCTTCTATTCCTCCTGGACGCTGGTCCTGGCCGTTTTCCCGTTCATAATAGCGCTGGGCAGGGTAAAGGGGCTGGACGCCGGCTTCTACGCCGCCTACATCCTGGCCATAATACCTTTCGTGCTGCTCGCCGGCTCGTTCGGCGTCCTTTTCAGCATGCTGGTGATGTACCTGTTCCCTTCTTCGAAGACCAGGGACATCACCTGGCTGCTGGGCAGCGTTTCGGTCTCGTTCGTCTACGTGGCGTTCCGTTTCGCCAAGCCGGAAAAGCTGCTGCGCCCGGACTCGCTTGAAGTGGTGGCCCAGTATATAAACTACCTGCAGTCGCCCACGGCCCCCTACCTGCCTTCCTGGTGGGTCACCAAGGCCGTGGTCTCGTACGCCGCCGGGAACTGGCAGGCCTTCCTTTCTTACGCCGGCGCCCTTATGGCGGCGGCCGCGGCCGTCTACGGGCTGATGTACTGGCTGGCCGGGGACATCTACATGAAGGGCTTCAGCGGCGCCCAGAATTCGCCCCGGGTCAAAGGAAAGGAGCGCGTGGTCCCCGAACAGCGGCTGGCCATGAAATTCGCCCGCTACAGCGCCCTGCTGACTTTCTACTGGAAGGACCGGCTGATGCTGGCCAGGGACGCCAGGTACTGGTCGCAGGCGATACTCATCGCCGCGCTGATAGTGGTTTACCTGTTCAGCATGCGCCAGCTGCCGCTGGACACGCCCGACATCAAGAGCCTGGTCTCGTTCCTGAACATAGGCGTGGCCGGCTTCGTGATGGCGGCTATAGGCCTCAGGTTCACCTTCCCCGCCGTCAGCCTGGAGGGCAACAATTTCTGGCTGGTGAGATCCGCCCCGGTCAGCGTCGAGGGGATAATG
>CAZJUL010000560.1:0-1655 GCA_964549095.1 uncultured Elusimicrobiaceae bacterium | reverse complement strand
TGTTCATGCAGGACCGGCACGAGCAGCAGCGCAAGGCCGAGCAGCACATAATGGAGGAGCTTGAGAAATATTACGTGGAATGCGTCAGCGTCCTTATCTGCCAGATAAAACTGCCCGAGCGCCTGATGCAGACCCTGACCAACAAAGTGGTGGCCTTCCAGCAGAAATCCATGTTCGACGCCCAGCAGGAAGCCGAAAGCCGCCGCAAGGAAATGGAAAAGACCAAGGCGCAGGCCGACCTGCAGCCGAGCCTGGTGAAGGCCGAGATAGATGTGCAGATAGCCACCCAGCAGAAGCAGCAGTCCATAACGCTGGCCGAAGGCCACGGTCAGAGCACGCGGCTGGAGCAGGAAGGCGTAGCCGCCGGCATAGAAGCCGTCGGTAAGGCCGAGGGCGAAAAAATACGCGCGGTAGGCAACGCCACCGCCGAAGCCTACACCAAGCAGGCTATGGCGCTGGGCCAGGCCCCGCTTTCCATCATAGAGATAATGCGGCAGGTTTCCGCCGGCAAGATCAAGATCACCCCGGATGTCGTGGTCAACGGCGGCGGGGACGGCGGCGGCAACAATATGCTTTCCGCCTTCATCGGCAGCCTGATGACCGGCGGCATGAAGATCGTCAGGGACGACGAACCGAAAAAGAAATAAGGAGGGGCTTCAATGGCCTCCTACTACAAACGCCTCAAGCGCGACCTCGCGGCCGCCGCTGCGGACGGCTTGCTGACGCCCCAGCAGGCCGACGCGGTTTACGAAAACCTCTACTCAAAGCGGCTCTTCGCCTCTTTCAAAGCCTCACACTGGATAAGCATCATAGCCGGGCTGTTCATCGCCGGCGGCCTGTCAATGATGATCGCCCACAACTAGGACAAGCTGGGCTCCGTCATAAAGATAGCGGGCTTCCTGGCTGCCTACGCCGCGGTAGCGGCCGCGGCTATCCGCTGGGAGGAAAAGCCCGCCGTCGGCATACCCGCCGAAGTGATCTGGTTCTTCATGCCGCCGCTGGGGATAGGGCTGTACGCCCAGATCTTCCAGCTCTCCGGCGACCCGGTGAAGCCGTTCGCCGCCTGGGCTCTTATCTCCCTGCCGCTGGCCTTCCTGCTGAAGCGCCGCATAGCGGCCGCGCTGTCCGTAGTCCTGCTGTTCGCCGTGCTCTATTTCGGCGCCTTCACGCCGGACAACATGTTCTCGCTGGTCAAGTGGCGCTTCGCCTCTAACCCCGTTCCCGTGCCATGGCACCACTGGCCGCTGGCGGCCGCGGTGTTCGGCGCGCTGTTCGGGATTTACTTCGCGCGCCTGAGGCCGGCCTGGCGCGACAGGGTGGCCGGCGGCACGCTGATCTGGCTCTACGCGGCGCTGGTCAGCCCGACATTCTTCCAGCTGCACAGCCCGGCTTTCATCCTGCTGGCGGCGGTGTCGCTGGCGGTGCTGTGGCTTTGCTTCGGCGCCTCCGACGACGCTCCGGCGCGCCTGCCGATGGCCGCCTGGTTCGCCGTGGTCTACGCCATGACCTTCTTCTGGCATTACAAGCCGTCCTATTTCCCGCGCGGGGAAGATTCCCCCTCCGGCGTAGTCGCCGCCTGGCTTATTTTCACCGCGGCCGTGGCCCTTACCATTCTGAAGCCGTTCAAAGCCGCCGGCGGCGGGCGGGCGGCCGGC
>CAZJUL010000559.1:0-1660 GCA_964549095.1 uncultured Elusimicrobiaceae bacterium | reverse complement strand
CCCAGGACCAGCGGCGAGGAAACGGAAGCGGCACCCAGGTCGCTTATCCAGAGCACAGCGCCGGTAACACTGTCCAGCGCGTACAGGCGCCCCCCCAGACAGGAAACATAAACAACCCCGCCGACAACCGTAGGAGACGAATCCACCCAACCGGCGGCCAGGCGCTCCCAACGCAGCACTCCGGTGGCGGCGTCCAGCGCGTATATTTTGTTAGCGCGCGAACCTATGTACACCACCCCATTGTAAATGGCGGGGCTGGAAACTATACCGCCCGGCACCTGGAACTCCCAGGCATTGGTCAGCGGCGGCGCCGCCTGCTCCGCCACGTAGCCCGTACGCTGCGGGTTGCCGCGGAACATGGGCCAGTCCCCCGCGTAAGACGTCAGGCCGCAAGCGCAAAGCCAGAAAAAAGCAAGCAGGGCGGCCCCCGGCGCGCGCCTGAGCGTCCCGCTTTTTACTGCCGCGTTATCCGTCATTCCCATATACTTTCTCCGAATCATACCGCCGGACAGCCGCCACTAGCCCGGGCTTAAGGCCCGATATAGATAGTATACAATCGGCCATCGTTGGAGCCGACTGAAATAGTCTTGGTATCATTATCCGCGACCGGGTCCGCGCGCCGGTAGCCACGGGCCAGCCGATCCTTGGCTGCCCGGTATTGGCGTTGACCCCGTAGATATTCCCGTCGTCGCTGCCGAAATACACATAATCTTCCCCGGCGACCAACCCCGCTATGTAGCCGGCCGGCACCATTAAGGGCGTGGAGCGTATCGCCCCGCCGGCCTGGAAAGACCAGATAAAATCACCGCTCGCCGCGTTAAGTTTATAAAGTTTCCCGTTGTCCGCGCCAAAGAACACGTACTTGGTCCCGCCCAGGGCCCAGACGAACGGAGAGGAATAGATAGCCGACTCCGTGTCGAAATCGTTCCAGCCGTTCATAGACGACATGTTCCCGGAATTTATGGCGTAGATTATTCCGTCCGTGGAAGTCACGTAAAGCACATTGTTCGCTCCGGCCGCGTAAGCGTCCAGGAAGGGCGAGGACTTTACCGGCCCGCCAGTGAGAAATGTGTTATTGGAAGTGCCGTCCCCGGTTTTGAGGCTGACAATCTTGCCGTCCTCAAGCCCAATCCAGGCGGTGGTCACCGTATCCCTTTCGTCGACGCAAGGCGTCCCGGCCGGCGCCGCCGTGACCGCGGAAGAGAAGGTCCAGCCGCTGCAGGGCTGCCCGTTAAGTTTATCAAGACAGTACACCTTGTTGCCAGCTACTGGTATGTATAAGCGTGTATCCGTATCCAATAAGGACTTCACCTCAGAGCCGAGCGAGGTTTTCCACTCCTGCGCGGCGGCACCGCCCTGGTCGCGGATTTTGTACACGTCCCCGTTGCCGCCCGCGAAATACAGATACACCGAACCTCCCTCCTCCTGCGGGAAAGACGGAGTAACGCTGAGAGGCGTCTGCGGGGAAAGTGTGAAGGTCCACAATTTAGCCCCGGTGGTACTCAGCGCTATCAAACTGCCGTCGGAGGAGGGCAGATAGAGACGGGCCTCCGGCAGCAGCGGGCGGGAATAGCTGGTTATAGTGCCCGTTATCGGCGCGGAAGATTCCGTGGGATAGGGCCAAGCCGTATCTTGTGGCGGCAGGGCGGGCGCGGTTATA
>CAZJUL010000558.1:0-1661 GCA_964549095.1 uncultured Elusimicrobiaceae bacterium | reverse complement strand
TTTTGCTTGTAAGGAGACCATCGTGACACACACAAAATGGATGCGGTTCGGCGTCTGGCTGATTTTAAGTTCGGTTCCGTCGGCGAACGCCGGGGCGGCCGGCTCGCTGAACCAGCTTGAGTCCCTCGGCGGCCTTTCCTCCGAAAATTACGGGCAGGTCTTTGACGGCAGCCCCCGGCCGGCCGCGGCCGGCCTGTCCATACCGGGCACGGGCGGACAGCCCGGCTCCCGTAACCAGCAGGACCTGAGACAAATGATGCTCAAAAATCTGGACTTCATAGAAAACATGATCCGGGTTCAGTATGCCCCGGCCGGCTGGAAAAAAGAGCAATATAACTGGGATCTTGACGCGGAAATGCAAAAAGCCAGGAACAGCGTCGCGGCTGGAAATATCACGGTCGAGGAATATCACAAAATAGTAAAACGCCTCCTTTCCTCCACGCGGGATTATCACGTAAACGTGCAGTTCACCCGGACCGAGGCGGCCTCCCTCCCCTTTGCCGTGATGGAAGCCGACGGACGTTACCTTATAACCTGGGTAAACCGCGCCAAACTGCCGTTAAGCTCTTTCCCTTTCAAGGCCGGAGATGAACTGGTCGCCATGGACGGGAAACCCGCCGCGTCCATAATACAGGAACTAAAGAGCCAACTGGGTGAAAGTTCCGCGCTCACTGACAGCGCCCTGGCCTCCATGTATTTAACGCGCAGACGCGCCGGCGCGGCCATGAATGTGACGCAAGGCCCCGTTATATTGACGGTGAAACCGGCCGGTTCGGAATCGACTACGACCCGCCAGCTTATCTGGGATTACACTCCGGAACAGATACTATACAAAACCGGATCCAAATCGCCCGCAAAACGCAAGCCTCTCCCCATCCCCCTCGCCTGGCTGGACGACGCGAGCTGGCACGGAGCGGACGGGCTTCAGGCCGCGGGCGGGGATCCGTTCAAGATCGGCGCGAGGGAAAGCTTCGTGCCAGCCCTCGGAGAACTGACGTGGGAATCCGCGGCGGATGCCATCTTCCGGGCTTATATTTACCGTTCCCCGGTAAACGGGAAACTGATAGGCTATATCCGCATCCCTTCCTACAGCCCCGACGATACTGACGCTGCGGTCGCCGAATTCGCCGCGGTTATGACAAAATTCAACGCCGGCACCGACGGACTGGTTATAGACGAGGTCAATAATCCGGGCGGCTCCGTATTTTATCTGTACACCCTGGTTTCCATGCTCACGGATCAGGTCATGGCCACGCCCAGGCACCAGATCGCCCTCACTCAGGACGACCTCGTCAACGCGCTGGAATACTTAAAACTGGAGCCCCAGGTAAAAACGGATGAAGACGCCAAAAAGGTTCTCGGAGACTCTTTGTCCGGCTATCCCGTCTCCTACGAAGTTTTCAGGCACATGATAGAATTCTCGCGCTTCGTTATAAAGCAGTGGAACAGCGGGAAGAGATTCACCGATCTCACCTACCTGCACGGGGTAGATTACATCAATCCCTCCAACGTGGTTCAGTATAAAAAGCCTGTTATGGTGCTGGTAAACGAGCTGGATTTTTCGGGAGGAGACTTCTTTCCGGCTATCCTGCAGGACAACAAACGCGCCGTAATTTTCGGAACCAGAACCTCCGGCGCCGGCGGGGTGGTGAAATCCATAA
>CAZJUL010000557.1:0-1672 GCA_964549095.1 uncultured Elusimicrobiaceae bacterium | reverse complement strand
CAGTCTCTGGGTTTCGTCAAAGGAATGATGAGCGGCGCGGTGGAACGGGCCATGAACAACCCGAAAGCCGTGGGCGCTATTTTCAACAATAAATTCGTGGTAAGCGGTTTCATGTCCAGGGGAACGGTCAAGGCCGCCACGTCCAGCCCGGAAGGGCTGGCCAATTATCTTAAGAGCGGCGCGGCGGTCAATTTTATCAACAGCCCGCTGGTAAGGGCCGCGCTGAACAACCCCGCGATAGTGAGCGCGGTGGCCACCAGCGGCCTTGTCAGCGCCATGCTGGAGACCCCGGCGGCGAAAGCCCTGATGAACGACCCCAAGGCCCTGGGAGATCTTATCACCTCAAATCCCCAGCTTGTGTCCATAGCCATGTCCAATCCCGCCACCATGAATATGCTTCTGACCAACCCAGACGTCTCGGGAGTAGTGAACAAATTCGACACTAGTGGAATCAGGAAATAGTTGACACTCGTCAACCAAAAGTCCTAGTATTGACTTGTAAGTTTAACATCCGCAGGAGGTCGTTTAAAATGAACCTAGCAAAAATATCAGGTTTGGCGCTGGCGTGTCTGCTCGCAGCGGCGTCTTACGCTTCGGCCGGCGCGAAGATCATCACCTTTGAGCCCTCGTCCAGGCTCGCCGACAGGATCAGCGCCGTGGAAAGTGCCGGCGGCACTGTCACCAAAGATCTGCATATCATCAACGCGGTGGCGGCCGTCTTCCCCGACAACGTAAAGGACTCCAGCATCCATTCCCGTAGAGGCGTCAGACTAGTGGAAGAGGATCTTTACCTGAAATGGATCGAAGAGGCCCCGGAAGCGCTTCCCCTATCCTACGCGGCCGACGGCATCGGCAGGCTCAGGGACACAACGGAAACGGCGGAACTTCTCCCGGTTCCGGCAAAACCGGTCGTATCGCCCGAAGAAAAAGAGATCCCCTGGGGCGTTATGAGAGTGAACGCGCCCGGCGTCTGGAACGCGACCATGGGTGAAAATGTTAAAGTGGCCGTCATAGACACCGGTGTAGATTATACCCACCCGGACCTGGCCAGGAATTACGCCGGAGGGTACAACGCCGTAAAACCGGGGACACCCCCTCTTGACGACCACGGACACGGCACCCATGTATCAGGCACGATCGGGGCGGTGCGGGACAGGCAGGGCGTGGCTGGCGTGGCTCCCAATGTCAAACTTTACGGGGTAAAAGTTCTGGATGCCAACGGCTCCGGCTCCTACTCCAACATCGTGGCCGGCATACAGTGGGCCGCCGACAACGGAATGCAGGTGATCAACATGAGCCTCGGCGGCGGCTCGGGCACGCCGGCGCTCGCCGCCGTTATGACGGCGGCCTACAAGGCCGGAGTCACCATAGTCTGCGCCGCCGGCAATGATTCAGGGCCGGTCAATTTCCCGGCCAAATATCCGGAAGCGATAGCGGTCTCAGCCTCCGATTCCTCCAACCGGATAGCCTCGTTCTCCTCAAGGGGAGCTGAAATAGCTTTCATAGCCCCCGGGGTCGATGTCTATTCCACTTATAAAGGCGGAAGCTATAAAAAATTGTCAGGCACTTCGATGGCTTCCCCCCACGTAGCGGGACTGGCGGCCCTGGCGGCCGCTTCCGGCGCCGGCGCCCCCGCGGAAGTCAGGGCGGCCCTCAAGAAAGCCGCCTCCTC
>CAZJUL010000556.1:0-1674 GCA_964549095.1 uncultured Elusimicrobiaceae bacterium | reverse complement strand
GGGAAGAGCCCCGGCAAGCCGTCGGAGCAGGGCACCTACCGGGACGCCGAGGCGGCCTGGCGCTGGGTGACCGAAGAGAAGAAAATGCCGGCGGGGGAAGTGGCGATCCTGGGCGAATCGCTGGGCGGGGCCATAGCGGCCTGGCTGGCCGCGCGGACACAGCCGCGGGCGCTGGTGCTGACCTCGGCCTTCACCTCGGTGCCCGACCTGGGCGCCAGGATCTACCCTTTCCTGCCGGTGCGCCTGCTGAGCCGGTTTTCGTACGATACGCTGGGCGCGCTGCAGTCGGTGGGCGCGCCGGTGCTGGTGGCGCACAGCACGGAGGACGAACTGGTGCCGTTCTCGCACGGGCAGGCGCTGTTCGAGACGGCGCGGGAGCCGAAGCGGTTCGTGGAGATGCGCGGCGGGCACAACGACGCCTGCCTGTTCGCGCGGCGGGAGTGGGCGGACGCGCTGGCGGAGTTCCTGGAAAGCGCGGCGCGGAGCAAGTCTTGATATCCGGAGGGACAGCATGAAAACAAAGATCATCGTGGTTATCCTGGCGGCGGCGGCGCTGGGCTGGTACGCCTGGCACAGGCAGCAGGTCATGAAGAGCGGTCCGAACATGATAAGCCGCTACGGCTTCGAGCCGATGCCGGCGCTGGAGAACGTTTCTCCGGACGCGGTCCTGATCTTCGCGCCGGACAAGATCTCCACGGCCGACGCGGAGCGCACCGGGGCGATGGCGGACGAACTGTCGCGGGCGGGCATAGAGTTCACGCGGTCCAGCAAGGCCGATTTCATTTTCACGGAAAAGCCGGAAGAGGCGATGATGATGAAGCTGAACCGGATAATGAACGGGAAGCCGCCGACTGTTTTCGTGCGGGGCAAGGCGAAGGCCAACCCGTCCTTCTACGACGTGATACGCGAATATAAATCCGGTAAATAGGTTCGCGGGTCCGGGCCTTTCCGATACCGGATACCGGCTTCCGCCGGTATGACGGAACAGAAGCGGACACCGGCCGGCCCGACGCCATGTCTGAAATAAACCTCAACCCGCCGAAATGAAGTGCGGCCTGTCCGGCCCCGTACAGGCGGCCGTCAAAGAGGCCGCGCGCAGGATACTGGAAGGACCGCGGGAAAGAACCACCGCTGTATAATATCTATATTATTACCTTTAAGAACCCCCGGCTCCGGAAACGGTTCCGGCCGGGAAAATTGCATTGCGTTTTTGTTTTTTGATAAACTTTATATGTAGTACTTGCCCGCTCTTTAATTCAGGACCGGATACCGAACCTCGCGAAAGCCATTTTTCGGCGCAGAAAATACAGGATAAACTATGGACCTAGTCACTATACTGAAGATCGCGGTAGCAGTTCCCATCATCGGCTCCCTGTTGATCCCGCTGGCCAACAAAATCTCCGTCACGGCCCGCAACACCTTCGCGGTGCTGCTGGGCATCGTCACCTTCGTCGCCAGCGCCTCGCTGCTGCCCGACATGGCCCGGGGCGTAACGGCTACCTTCAGCCTTAACTTCCCGCTGGGCTTCGACTTCATCCTGTCGGCGGACATGCTCTCGGTCTTCATGGCCGCGATCTCCTCCTTCGTCAGCGCCATAATCCTGATCTACTCCGTGGACTACATCTCCCATTACGGCGACCAGACTGAATACTACACGATGGTAGTGCTCTTCCT
>CAZJUL010000555.1:0-1677 GCA_964549095.1 uncultured Elusimicrobiaceae bacterium | reverse complement strand
CGAACCCACGTCTAAAGCTTGGGAAGCTTCCGTTCTACCATTGAACCACGCCCGCTTATGTTGCGCCCTGCCGCTATGGCCCGTACTTATAATGATAAATTCTACTTAAATGACCGACCCTTTTCAATGGGTATCCGGGGATCGCCGGATAAGGTTCAGGAATTCCCCCCTCACGCGGCTGTCGGTCCTGAAGACGCCGAGCATCGAGCTGGTGGACGCGCTGGAGGAAACGTTCTTTATGCCGCGCATGGTCATGCAGAGGTGCCTGGCTTCCAGCACCACGCCCACGCCCTTGGGCTTCAGCTTGCGGAACAGCGTGTCCGCTATCTGCACGGTAAGGCGTTCCTGCACCTGCAGCCTTTTCGCGAAGGCGTCCACCAGCCGGGGTATTTTCGACAGCCCTATTATCTTCCCGTCCGGGATGTAGGCGATGTGGGCCGTGCCGAAAAAAGGCAGCATATGGTGTTCGCAGAGAGAATGGAACGCGATATCCTTAACCATGACCATCTCTTTATAATCGGCTTTGAAAAAGGCCCCGTTCAGGACCTTGTCTATGTCAGTGGCGTAGCCGGCGGTTATCTCCGCCAGGGCCCTGGCCACGCGGGAAGGCGTTTTCTTGAGCCCTTCCCGGTCCGGGTCCTCGCCGATCGCCTTCAGCAGGGCGTAGATGTTCTTTTCGATAGTTGAACTCATAAAGGTAATTCTACAAAATAAAGGGGCGGGAGCAGAATTCGGGAGTCAGCGGCCGGGATCCGGAATACGGGGCGCAAAACAAAGAACGCCGAACTTAATTCGATAAGATCGGCGTTCCGGCTGTTCTGATCCCTGAATTCCGTTCTCTGTATTCTTCCGTTATTTGGAAACTATGTAGAGCCACTTGCTGGTGGCGTTGAGCTTCTTGGCGGAAGCTTTCAGGCTCTTGACTTCGTCGGAAAGGGTTTCCAGGGCCTCGCGCTCTTCCAGCAGGTCCGTGAGGGTTTTGCCGCCGGCCTTCTTTTTGCCCTGCTTGGAGGAAACGGCGTCGCGCATCGCGGATTTTTTCCCCTTGGCCAGCGCCGAGGAAACCAGCTCTCCGACCTGCGCGGCTTTGGCGGACACCTTGCGGCTGTAGCTGAAAATGGTCCTGGTGTAGACGGCGACGCCGCTGTACGGCTTGGCCTCGGTGAACTGCTTCTTGTTCAGCGCGGCGATATGCTCCAGGTTGTTCTTTATGAGTTTCAGGCTGAGGCCCACCGCCGAAATGTCCTCGGCGGTAAGGAGCGCGGTCTTGGAATCCAGCGTCTCTATGGCTTCGTCCAGGTATTCGTCCTGGCGGACCAGCTTGAAAAGGATGTCCTTCATTTCCTTGGTCTTGGCTTCGTCCCCGGCTATGGCCTGCGCCTTCGCGGCTTCGCCCGGGTAGGCGGCGGCCTTGTTGTCCGTTTTGGCGACAGCCGCGCTGACGGCGAAAATCGATATAAAAAGCCCTGCTATGACCGGTTTCATCTGCATGGTAAACTCCTTCTCTGTTCCTACGCTTATAGTTTACGAAAAAAGGGAGGTTCCTTCACGGGTCATTGGTGCCGCTTTTTTTATGTAAAAGGCCCAGTCGTTTCTGGGCCTAAAGGCCTATTTGCGGATAGGACTGGGTTCTATTTAGAAGTGCAACCATGGTTTAATATAGACGAGGTTGCATGG
>CAZJUL010000554.1:0-1679 GCA_964549095.1 uncultured Elusimicrobiaceae bacterium | reverse complement strand
GGCGGCTTTACCTTCATCGCTTCCGCCAGGAGGCTTATGAACACCTTCCAGTCGTAGGTCCTGTTCTCGGAGACATAATAGGTCTTGCCGTCCGTCACGGGGTTTTCTATGGCGGTTATCAGGGCCGCGACCAGGTCTTCCAGGTAGATAAAACTGAACTTGCCGTCTTTCGAGCCGGCGTTCACCATTACGCCCTTCTTCACCCAGTGCGCTATCTTGGAGAACCCGGCGTCGTTCTTGCCGTAGACTATGGGCGGGCGGAGTATGGTGTAGCGGATATTGGCGGGCAGTTTTCTTACCTCTTTCTCCCCCCCGAGCTTGGTGGCGCCGTAGCCCGAGATGGGCGCGTCCGTCATTGCCTCGGTCCTGGGGGTGGCCGGGTCGGGCGCGGGCCCGCCGGCGGAGAGGCTGGAAAGGTAAACGAACTTATCGGGGCGGCGGTTGAGGCCGGTCACCGCGGCGACCAGGTTGCCGGTGCCGGCGGTGTTGGCTTTTTCGAATTCCTTGCGCGAGCGGCAGAACAGCGCGGCGGCCAGGTGGACTACTATGTCGGCGCCTTCGGCGCTTTTCCTGAGCGATTCGGAGTCGTCGAAAGAGACCGCGGCGTATTCGGCGCCGTCCAGCCGCGCGGCGGGCAGCCGGCGCGTGAAGACGCGGACTTTATAGCCCTTGGCCAGCAGCGCCTTGGCCAGCGCGCGGCCTATAAAACCCGTACCGCCTGTGATCACGGCTGTTTTCATCAGTTGCCCTTCAGCTTGTCCACGGCGTCATCCACCGCGTCCTCCAGCTTCGAATCCGCGGCTTTCACTTCTTTCCTTACCTGCTTGTCCAGCTTTACGCCGAACCGCGTAAGCCCCTTGCGCATTGTCGCGACCGTGGGGAACTGCTTGTCCTTTAGCTTGGCGAAAACGCTGACCTTGTCGTTCTGCGGCATTACCAGGGCCGTAGCCGCGGTTATGGCCGCGAAGACCGCCGCGTAAAAGAGCAGGAGCAGGCCCTTGGTGACCAATTTGAGGACCTGGATGCTGCCGCCCAGGAAAAATATAACGACGGACCAGGCCAGCAGGGAAAGGACCAGGAAAAAGTTGCCCCTGGGGCCGGTGTCGGGGTAACAGATGAAAAGCCCGACGTGTATGGCGGCGAGGATCAGCAGTTTCAGTATAAGGGCCATAAGGTTATTGCCGCAAGAGGGACAGTCCCCGATCCCAGCCTAATCCATCGTCTTGAATTCCACGTGCACCGTCAGGCGGTCCTCGTAATAATCGTCGGGCAGGCGCGGGAAAGGGCCGGAGTTCTGGACGGCGGATTCCGCGGCGTTGTCGAAAAGCCGGTTGTCGGAGGAGCGCTCCACCGCCACGCTCCTGGCCGTGCCGTTCCGGAGTATATCGAATTTGACGGTGCATTTCAGCAGGCCGCTGGACGGCATCCTGGCGGTCCAGGCGGTCCAGAGGGACTCGCGCACCTGCGTTATGTACCAGGGATAGGGAAAATTGGAGAAGTCGGCCACCACCGGCCCGCTGGGCTCGTTTTGGGCGGGCGACTCTTCTTCTATCAGCTTGGCGGAGCCGTCCAGCACGCTGGGCTTGGGCAGGGACTTGGCCAGGGGGTTGTAGGCGTCTTCCTCTTCGTCCACGGGCTTAGGCTTTACCTCGGCCTTGGGCCTGCGTACCTGCGGCGGT
>CAZJUL010000553.1:528-1686 GCA_964549095.1 uncultured Elusimicrobiaceae bacterium | reverse complement strand
TCTTCGTCGCCCGAGGCCAGCACCACCACGGCCTTCGCTTTCTTCAGGGCGTTGGCGCCGTTCTGGGAGGAGTTAGAGCCGGATTCCATGTCGAACTGCCCGCCCTGCATGTTGCTGAACTTCTGCTTTTTGGAAGCGTCCACCGCGGGGAAGAAGTCGTGGACCTGGTCTATCTCGTAATTGGCGCCGGTGGCCGGGTTAAGCGCGGCGGTAAAGCCGCGCAGCCTGACGCTGAACTTGGTCTCGTTATTTGCGGGCCGGTAGATGGCGGTCAGGTTCTTGCGCGCCTGCTCCAGCCTCTTGTCGCTGCCGTTGAACTGCCCGGTCCCGTCGGGCGAAGCGAGGTTCGCGCCCGTAGAAGTATAGGTGGTCTTTGACAGGATATACGAAAGATCGTTGTCCAGGTCCGTCTCGTTCCGCAGGGCCTTGTTGCAGCGGAAGGTCAGCTTTATCTGATCGTTGCCCAGGTACTTAGAGGTGGGCAGGCATTCCGGTACCGGAGTGCGGTAAGTAAGGTTGATAGTCTTGGAAGCTGTGGATTCCAGCGCCTCGAACGAGACGGCGCCCTCGGTGGGGAAGACTATATCCTCTTCGGCGGCGCCCAGCAGCGCTATCTGGTAGTCCAGGCCGGTCTTGAAGCCGGAAAGTTCGAAGGAGCAGACGGTGTGCGCCACAGCGTCCGCTTCCACGGTCCCGGTCACGTATTCCGAGAAATCGTCGGACGCGGCCGCTATGCCGCTGACTTCCTGTTCGTTCGGGCAGGAATAGCCGGTGGGCGAGTCCGGGTCGGCCTTCCTTATGGAACCGATCACCGAGCCGCCGCGCGTAAGGGTGAGCGTGCCGGCCGAGATGGTGTCCGTGGTCACCACTACCGAGGAGGTATAGACTATGTAGCCCAGGCTGGCGGCGCGCAGCGTGTAGGTGCCGGTGGAAAGGCCGGGCACTTCGAAAGCCCCGCCGGTATCCGTCATCGCGGTTATGTCGCCCAGCGGGTTAAGCTTGGGGATGGTCCCGTCCAGCTGCATGAAGACCGCGGCCGCGGGATAGCCCTTCTGGTCGCCGAAAGGATAAGAGAACGCGCCGGCGTCGGCGGTCAGCACCTGGCCGGTGACCTTGCCCAGCAGGGGCTCCAGGATGAAATCGGCCACGGAGGATTGC
>CAZJUL010000553.1:0-518 GCA_964549095.1 uncultured Elusimicrobiaceae bacterium | reverse complement strand
GGTCCACGCGCAGCGTCTTGGGGGCGTAGAGCGACGCGCCTTCCGTTTCCTGCACGTTGTCTTCGCGGGCGGCGGCCGTCAGGTCGAAGTACTGCGAGATGAAGGTGGACACCCAAAGGGTATAGGTGCCGTCGGAACCGGTCTGCGTGGTCACGGTGGCGGGATTATCCACAAGGGCCGGCACGGCGGTCATGGCGATATTCGGCAGGGGGGTGCCGGCGGCGTTGGCAACCGTCCCGGTTATGGACTGGCCCTGGTTCAGGTCCACTATGCCGATGTCCTTTACCTGGCCTGACGCGAGCGTGGCCTGCGCGAAGACCGCCGGCGCGTAGTTCTGGCTGCCGGCGTTCAGGAAAGCCATGTCCCAGCTGTCCTGCTCCAGGTGTATGTCGTAGACCACGCCGGGCGACAGCGGCTCAATGCGGAAAGTGCCGTCGGCTTCTATTGGCCGCCCGGCGGCGCTGGACTGCGCCAGCACATAGCCGCCCTGCTCGCTGGCGAACCATTCGCTCAGAGTC
>CAZJUL010000552.1:545-1688 GCA_964549095.1 uncultured Elusimicrobiaceae bacterium | reverse complement strand
CGCGCAGCGGGCGAATGGCGGAGCGCTATGCGCGAGCGCCATTCGGGTGTATGCCTCCCGAAGGGCGCCCGCTATGCGGGCGGGAAATTGCAAATGCAATTTCCAGGCTACCGGAGACACCATGAAAGATAAGACCCTACTCATCAAGAACGCTTTGACGCTGGCCACTATGGACGCCGCCGGCCGCGAAATAAAGGGCGGCGACGTTTATATCGAAGGACCGGAAATAAAAAAGGTCGGCAAGAACCTCAAGGTCAAAGCCGATACCGTCATCGACGCCTCCAACTGCGTCGTCGTGCCCGGCTTCGTCAACACCCACCACCACCTTTACCAGACCCTCACGCGCAACCTGCCCGCCGTGCAGGACGCCAAGCTTTTCGACTGGCTGGTCTACCTCTACGAGATCTGGCGCCGGCTGGACCCCGAGGCCGTCTACGCCAGCACGCAGGCCGGCCTGGGCGAACTGCTGCTGACCGGCTGCACCACCAGCACGGACCACCTTTATGTGTTCCCCAAAAAGAACAGCGGCTTCTTCATCGACACGCAGATAGAGGCGGCCAAAGAACTCGGTATGCGCTTCCACCCCACGCGCGGCTCGATGTCGCGCGGGCGCTCCAAGGGCGGCCTGCCGCCGGACGCCGTGGTGCAGAACGAAGACTTTATAATGAAGGACTGCGAGCGGCTGGTCCGCAAATACCACGATGATAAAAAGTTCGCGATGACGCGCATAGCGCTGGCGCCCTGCTCGCCGTTCTCCGTAACGACGGAACTCCTGAAGATCACTGCGGAGATGGCCGGCAAGTGGGGCGTGCGGATGCACACCCACCTGGCCGAGACCAAGGACGAAGACGATTTCTGCCTGAAAACGCTGAAGATGCGCCCGCTGGAATATATGGAATCCGTCGGCTGGGTCTCCGAAGGCAACGCCTGGTTCGCGCATTGCGTTTACATAAACGAAAAAGAGGCCAAGAAGATGGGCAGGACGCAGACCGGCGTGGCGCATTGCCCGTGCTCCAATCTCCGGCTGGGCTCAGGCATCGCCCCCATCAGGATGTTCCTCGATAATAAGGTCCCGGTGGGCCTGGCCGTGGACGGCTCCGCCTCCAACGACGCCTCCGATATGCTGGGCGAACTGCGCCAGTG
>CAZJUL010000552.1:0-535 GCA_964549095.1 uncultured Elusimicrobiaceae bacterium | reverse complement strand
GGGTCAAGAGCGGCGTGGCCTCGATGCCCGCCCGCGATGTGTTTAAGATCGCCACCCGCGGCGGCGCTTCCGTGCTGGGCCGCGACGATATCGGCTCCATAGAGCCCGGCAAGGCGGCCGACCTGGCCATCTTCGACGTTTCCGGCCTCGATTTCATCGGCTCCGGTTCCGACCCGCTGGCCTCCCTGCTTTTCTGCGGCGTCAGCCACAGGACCAAGTACACCGTCGTCAACGGCAAGGTCGTAGTAAAGAACGGCCGCCTGGTCAACGTGGACGAAGCCAAACTCGCCGCGCGCGCCGACAAAGCCGCCCGCAAGCTTGCGAATATGTAAGGAAACATTACTAACTTTACATTTTGGTTATGGACTGAAATGTAAAGTTAAGGGGTGAATATGAAAAAGAACAACGGGCCGACGATTAAAAAAATCGCTATCAACACCGGCGGGGGGGACGCGCCGGGGCTGAACGCGGTCATAAGGGCCGTGGTGGTTTGCGCGCTGAACAAGGGCTACGAGGTGTGCGGCATACGCGACGG
>CAZJUL010000551.1:0-1708 GCA_964549095.1 uncultured Elusimicrobiaceae bacterium | reverse complement strand
CCCGTTTACAGGCCGCCGGCCGGCCAGAGCGCCGGTAAGTCCTCGGCCATGAAAGGTTCCCTGGCCTCAGCGGTAAGGCATTCGCCTAAGAACTCCGTTCCCGGCTTTAACAGAAAGGGCTCGTTCGGGCAGGCCAAGTTCGCCGGCAACGTCGGCAGGCAGGCGGCTTATTCGGCGTCCGCCTCCGGCGCCAGAACCAGCGCGGTGGAAGCGTTTTCCGGCGAGACCTCCGGTGGCGGTGATGTCGGCGTTCCGGAAGGCGGCGCGGGACTGGGTGGTTCCGGCATCGCAAACGGGGCTAAACTTAAAACCAGCGATCCCAGCATGAACCTGAACGAGTCCGCTCCTCCCAAGGTGCCCAATCCTGAGAACGTGTCTCCCTGGAAGAAGTACACTGATATGGCCATGTACGCCATGCTGGCCGCCGCCGTGCTTATTTTCATCGCCAATATGCTGTCCAATAAGGCGAAAGCGACTCCGGCGCCGGCGAATGCCGCTTTGTTCATGGCCGCCAAAATCGTGGCCGGCCTGGCTATCGCCGCGGCAGCGCTGGTTCTCTTTGCCGGCATGAAGCTGATGGGCGAATTCGGTCAGAAGTGGACCGGCGTCATATATCTGGCCGCCGGCGGCCTGCTTATATGGAAAGCCTACTCGGCTTTCGCCGGGGCGGAGGCGGGCAGCGCGGCGGATATCAACAAAGACACCGGGAATGGAGCGTTGGACGCCGCCGCTCCCTCGGCGCCGACGCAGAATACGATCAAAAAAAACCCGGACAGTGAGATGTGCATAGGCGAGGGGGCCAAGATCGGCAAGGAATAAGTTGAAACCGGCGGCGATTTTAAAAATGAATTCGGGGAGGCTATATGAGTGATCTACCTGAGATAAATTTCAAGGAGAAAAAAGAGAAGAAAGGGTTTCTTCCCTGGTTCCGGTCCCGCCTGGGCTTCGGCGGACGCAGCGCCATAGGCGGCGAATTGCCGGGCGCGGCCAATCTCGGGCGGGCGTCCCTGGGCGCCGGGAAGTTCGGCGCTTCTTCCGGCATAGGCGGCCTGCTGGCCGGAAAGGCGGGGCTTGTGCTGACCGCCGCCGTAGTCGCCGCGGCTCTCGGTACCGGCGTTTATATGAACAACCAGCCGGCGCCCGGAGTGAGTACCGGGGCTTTCAGTTCCGACAAGGCCCCGGCGGACAATTATGTGCCCGCTATTCTGCGCGACACCAGGAACCAGGCCTCTTCGTTGGACTTGTTGAGGGAAACCAACAAGGGCGCGGCGGGCATGGATGAAAATCTGAATAAGGAAAACGAGGGCAAGGCCGGTTCCAAAGACCAGGACGCGGCTGACGGGCAGGCCCCGGAGGCCACCGCCTCCGCGCCCGAGCAGAACAGTATGGCCCAGGAACTGACGGGCAAGCTTGCCGCGGGCAATTTCGGCGGCGGGCTTTCCAGTTCCATGGGCGGCGGCGACGGCAAATTCAGCGGTATGGGCGGCTTCTGGAATAAGTTCAATTCCGGCGCGGTCGGCCCCAAGGCCGGGCTCAGCAGCCTGGGAGGCGGTTTCCAGAGCAGCCCCAGGTTCGACCAGAGGAAAAAACTCCTGGCCATGAAAGGTTCCTCCCGGCCGGTGTTCTCAAGGAGCAGGGGCCTGGGCAGCAGTCCCATAGGCAGGGGATCGTACGGCCAGGCCAAGGGCGTAAGGGCCACGCAGAGAAG
>CAZJUL010000550.1:0-1713 GCA_964549095.1 uncultured Elusimicrobiaceae bacterium | reverse complement strand
GTGACCAGAGAGCTTGTCGCCAAAACCCGCGAAAGATACCCGTTTCTGAAAGAGCGCAAGAATTTGCCGTGGCAATAATTTATGGAAATACTCGGCTATGGCGATCGCATACCTCCGGGGATATTCGCCCTGCATTCCGCTTTTGACAACGCGCTCAACTTCAGAGGGCCCAGGGGTGTCATGGTATCGCTGGTCAGCCGCAAAACCGGCAACGGCCCGCTGAACGTGGTACTTAAACACCTGCCGCGCGCCGCGCGCCGTATTAAAATCACCAAACTAGTGCTTTACATAGATGAGAACCGCCTGGAGGTGGATCCGGAGAAGAATTATGATTCCGCGGTTCCCAGGCTGCCGCTGGAACCGGCGCTGTTTAAGAAAAATCTGCGTTCCCTCAGGGACTTCCTGGGCCGCAATGCGCCGGAGAAAAGTATGTGCTTCCTTTTTTCTTTTTCCGCGGAAAACGCTTTCAGAACCGTGTTCGAGAGGACGATGCTGGGAAAGATGAAAAATGGCGCGGCCCTCATAGAGGCCGGCGACTACGCCAAAGGCGCCCGCGTTTTGCGCGGCCTGGGTTTCGGTCTCACCCCCTCGGGAGACGATTTTCTGTGCGGTTGTCTGACCGGCCTGAATTTTGTGGAAGCTAACCTGAATCCTGCTGTCGGAAGCGGTTTCCATTCCTTGGATCTCTCCGTTATCAAGGATGCCGTTTACCATAATGCCGTCACCAAAAATTTTATTTCCGGCTCGTTCACTTACTGCGCCTATAACGGGCGCGTGAATGAAAAGACCGGGAAGCTTCTGGCCGCGCTGGCCGGTTTCAGCGAAAAGCGCCTGATCGCGGCCGCCAGAGCTTCGCTCAGGAGCGGCCACACTTCCGGCGCCGACTTCTGCGCCGGCCTGGTATACGGCTGCGAGGCCGGGTTGAGAGCGGCTTAATCTCCGTTTTGATGCTGGCCTATATGGATTTTACCGGGGGGCATGGCGTCTGTCTGCCTAATAAAGAACCGGAGGGCTTTAAAAATCCCTCCGGTTATTGAATGGGTGCAGCATCCCCCGGCGGTTTACTTTATTGGTTTTCCCCCTAGAGACCCTGCCAAGTATGCTGCGGAATCATTTAATTCGCCCCAAACATTATTCATCGCCTGCTCAATTGGTGCGTTTTTGCCTTTTAATTCCGGCGACATTTTAGCGACGACTTCTTTAAATGACCAAATCAGCGCCTTAGTGTCTTCTATAGAAACCTGCAGAAGCTCTGCGAGGGCTAAAGTGTCCTTATTGACAGGTGTTTTTGACAGTGCTTGCTTGAGATCTCTGTTGAACTTCCTTGCAGCTGCCTCAGCTTCCTGCCAGTACCGCAGTGCGTCATACATGGATTTATCCGGTTCGTTGAGCTGAAAATTCATCGCGGCCGCACTCATAGAAGCTTTGAATCGAATATATGTGCCGACAACTGACACCAAGTTGGCGGATGTAGCAGCGTTATGCATAACCGGAGCCTTCGGCACCGGTAACGAACCCTGTATGTCACCGTCTCCTGACGGGAGTTGCTCAATAACAGCGTCTCGTAAATCCGTTGGCAGGCTTCTGCGCGAATTATGTAGATACGCAAACCCCGCTGTCGTCACTATCACGGCAACGAGTGTGTATGTCTTCCAGTTATTCATAATCCCTCCACTGCAACGTTTGATTGAACTCCATGAAACAAGTATACCC
>CAZJUL010000549.1:0-1713 GCA_964549095.1 uncultured Elusimicrobiaceae bacterium | reverse complement strand
CCGAGCCCCAGCCCTCCGGCATGGAAGCCGTTTCCCCCAGGAAATCGCCCGAAAGATAATCCTTGAACTCCGAGGCCATCAGCGACGCCCAGTAATTGAACGCGGCCTCGTCCACATCCTTCAGCGCTGGCGCGTCCATCTCCACGGTCCCGCCGCCGGCCTTGACCTTCCAGAGCGGGGCCATCAGCGGCCCCATCAGGGTGAACGAAAATTCTTCCGGTGGGGAGAAGCGTACTATGCCGTCCAGCCTGACCTGCTTGCCCTTGAAAGAGGCGTAAACCTTGGCGAAGGCGGAAAACTCCTTTCCGCCCGGGCTGAAGGCCTTGAGGAACCCGGCGGTTAGCGCCGGGGCGTCCTCCTTCGGCAGCTGCTTGCGGGCGTTCTTGATCTTCGCCAGCTGGCCCTTGCGCTTCTCGGGGCGCTCCAGCATGAAGGAAACATTGAAGGCGCGCCAGGCGTTCCGCCAGTCGCCGGAGGCGGCGCAGATGTCGCCGGTATGGTCCCAGACCGTGGCGTCGTCGGAGATGAGCTTCAGCGCGGACCTTATCTCGTCCAGGGCCTGCGGCAGCTTTCCCTGCCTGTAATGCACCCAGGCCAGCGAATCCCGGAAGGCGCCGTTGCCGGGCTCGGCCGCTACGGCGCTGCTTATCAGCACTTCGGCCTCGTCCAGCTTAAGGCCGCGGTCGGCCAGGGCGTAGCCGAGGTAATTGAGGATATTGGCGTTGCCCGGGTCCTTGGACAGGAGGTAGCGGAAGTTCTCCTCCGCGCCGGCCATATCGCCGTCGCGCTCCTGTATGATGGCGTACTGCATGCGGGCTTCGGTGTAATCCGGCTTTTTAACCAGTATGTCCTTGAACAGCTCCGCCGCCCGGGCCGACTTGCGGGTGTCGTCGCAGCCCAGCGCCAGGAAGTAGGTGATCTCGGTGTTGTCGGGCCATTTCTTGTGCGCCTCTTCCAGCAGGGCCAGGGCTTTTTCATAGCGGCCGGTCTGCGTGTAATAATAGCTCAGGCGCAGCGCGGTGGACGGGTTGTCCTTCAGGTCCTTGGAACCCTCCAGGTAGCCGGCGGCGGCCGCGAAATCCCGTCGGTTCTCGCTTATCACTGAAAGCCAGAAGCAGGCCACGCCGTTGGTCTTGTCCAGCTCGTAGGTCCGCGCGAAATATTTCTCGGCCTCGGGCAGGTCGTTCAGCCCGGGAGAGGCGTAGAGCTCGCCTATATGGTTCAGCAGCTCCGCGTTCTTGCCCTCAATAGAAAGAAGTTCCAGGTATTCGTTCAGCGCCGCTACCGTGTCGTTCCTGACCTCGTAATAATTGGCCAGCATGTAGCGGGGCTGGGTGTACATCGAATCTTCGGCTTTGGCCTTGAGCAGGTTTTTCCGCATCTCTTCGTAGGCGCCCTTCACGTTATAAAGGAGCGCCATCTGGTAATAGACGTCGGGGGCCTCGTCGGGCTTCAGTGCCAGGTATTTTTCCAGGTAACCGATGGACTTGTCCGGGTCCTTCGCGCTCCACAGGCTGGCCAGCTGGTAGACGGCGTCCGAATTCTCCCCGTCCAGCTTTACCGCCTTCTCGAAAGAGACGAGCGCGCCTTCATTGTCGCCCTTCGCCCACTGCACGTTCCCGTACACCACCCAGTTGTCCGAAGTGGACGAGTCGGACTCCACCACGTACTTCGCCCATTCTTCCGCGTCGGCCACCTTGCCGATGTGAAGCG
>CAZJUL010000548.1:0-1714 GCA_964549095.1 uncultured Elusimicrobiaceae bacterium | reverse complement strand
GAGCGCCAACGCGGGGTCGGCCTCAGCGGCACGCGCATAGCGCGCGCCGCCGAGCCCGGCGTTAGCCATACGAAGTCGAACAGCAGAATGAGCAACAACAAACGGCTATTAAAGAAAATAGGCCTTACGGCAATTGCGCTCGCATTATTTATTGGCATGGCCGTGGTGGCGGATTTATTCTGGATACTTCTATTAAGGGACGCCAGCTTTCTTTCACCGCGTGTCGCTGCAGCGATTCAGAACTATATTGCCAATGGGATAATCATATTGATGATATCGGCCAGCATTTGCATTTGGAAAAGCTCATTGGCGTCGGTACGGTCACTGCTATCATGGCCGCGCGCGCCCGTCATTGCGGCCACTGTGCATGTTAAGCGGAGGCTGCTAATTTGGGCCGTGGCAAGTCTTGTCGGACTAATTATTATTCACCTAGGATGGCCGTGGCTCGCCAGGATTGTAACTGCATGGTGCGCATTCGAAGCCATTAATAAATACGAATCAGAAACCACATCGGGGCAGACAAGATGAAAAAGTGGATGGCTAACCAAGCGCTTCTACCGACGCGCTTTCTTTAGGAAGTTCCCATAGCGCGCGCCGCCGAGCCCAGCGTTCAAAAGGGAGTACGCCTCCCCCTCCGGGAAAGAAAGACCTGGGAGTCTAGGCTTCTATGCCTAGCCCGGAAAAAGGCTTGATGGCCGAGCCGGCTCAGTAGCTGGCCGAAACCACAAGCCAGCGGCCGCCTTCCTGGACCACATCGGCGGGCACGGGCCGGCCCACCTCACCGCCGTCGGCCTTGAGCCGCCGGAAAAAGATCCTCTTATGGCCGTCCTTGCTGCGCGCCTCATCCACGCCCTTGAGCTCGTAGCGCACGCCCTGATTCTCCACCATAGCCCGCCCCAGCTTCCACCACTGCTCCGGCCGGCTGCCGCTCTTCGCGATGGAGGAAAGGGTCTCCCGCCAGCCGGCCTCGTTGCCCGCCATCAAGGCCTCGTAATGCTGCTTCGCGGCTTCCAGAAAATCATTCTCATTGCTCATAGCCCCTCCTTTCCAGCCTCAGGCGCATCCTAGCAATTTCCCGCCCCTCACTCCCCGCGCAAGCGCTTCGCGATCTGGCCCGCCCGCTCCCGGATGACGCCCACCTGCTCCGCGGTGAAGCCCAGGTCGCGCCGGCCGCCGCTGCCCTGGCCGCACTCCGAACTCGCCATGATGTTCGTGGAAGTCTCCATCTTGGCGCCGGGGACGCAGACATGGTCGAGGCCGAAGGCGTGGCCCATCTCGTGCTCCTCCGGCGACTGCCCCTGGTGGCCCAGCCGGACCCAGTCGATGAGCACGTAAGGCCGGCCGGAGTTGCGCTTGCCGTGGCAGGTGCCGTCGCTGGCGTAGACGTAGAAATTGATCGCCTTCGGGTCCCGGACCTTGGGGTCCGCGCACGCGTTGAAAGCCTCCGCCCAACCGTCCGAATCGTACGGCTCCCGGGAATCGCCCAGCGCCACGAACCGGCAGGAAGATCCCCGCACCTCATCGAAGACGCGGGCCTCCTTGAACCGGAAGCGCACCACAGGACGCCCCTCGGCGTCCACGAAGCGGCGGTTGAGGATGGCGACCTCGCGGCGCAAGGCGGCGTGCGTCGCGGCCCGGGCCGCCTCCGGCCGGGCCGTGATGACAGCGAAGTGCACGTCGAAGACCGGGACCTCGGACTCCGCCGCGGCGGCCG
>CAZJUL010000547.1:0-1722 GCA_964549095.1 uncultured Elusimicrobiaceae bacterium | reverse complement strand
CGGCGGTGAAGGTGCTCTTCGCCGTGCTGCCGAACTGCGCGTTGCCGTAAACGTCCAGCATGGCGTCAGGGCTGAGCGTGCCTACGCCTACTCTCCCGCGGAGGTTCGCCAGCACGACATTCCCGACAACGCTGTCGCCTATGCTGTTCTGAATGCCGGGGTTCAGTACGATGCTCCCCCCGTCGGCGGGCAAGTCTATGCCCGCCGCGTTGCCGGCCGAAAGGTAAATGCTGCCGCCAGCCCCGGCCGCGAAGCCCGAAGCGCTTCCCGCTATGAGGCTCAGGTCTCCGCCGGCGACGCCGCCGCCGCTGGTCGAGACCTTTATGGTCCTGGGCGCGTTCCCGCCGAAAGTCAGGTCGTCGGTCGGCTCGTCCGTCCCGATGCCGACGCGGCCTCCGGTAACCGCCAGGTTGCCGGTCAGCGTGGCTTCCTGCGCGAAAAGGCCGCCGGAAGTGGTTATGGAGGACTGGCTGACGATATTGCCGGCGGGGCCGGTAAGGTTCAGCGCCACATTGCTGAGCGTGGGCGCCGCGGTGAAGGTCTTAGCGCCGGTTATGGTTTCCGCTCCGGCCAGGTGCACTACCAGGGCGTCCGTGGCTTTCAGCGCGAGGTCGGCGGCCAGCCCGCTTACCGCCTCTTGCGGGATGCCTGCCGCGTTGAATACGGGGTTGTCGGCGAAAGTCTTTACGCCGGTCACCGTCTGGTTCACGCCGCCGCTGAGCCTTATGAAATCGGCAGCGTGCAGTGTGTCCAGCGTGTCGGCGTTAGCGGCGCCGGCTACATTGGTCAGCGCCGAACCGTCGCCGTAATACCTCAGGGCCGACGAATAGCCCACGATATAAAGGTCGCTGGTCACGGTCACGCTGCTGGTAAAGGTCTTCACGCCGCTTATGGTCTGGCTGGCGTCGAGCAGGTCCACGTTGGCCGAAAGGCGGGCGTCGGGAACGGTGCCGGAGGCCAGGCTGGCCGCGTTAAGCCCGGTTATGCCCGAGCCGTCGCCGGCGAAGTAGCCGGCGGAGACCGAGCTGGCGAAATAAACGGCGTAGCCCGCGCCGCCGATGGACAGGTCCATATTCCTGTTCAGGACGCCGGTGAGGGCTATATCGCTGGAGACGCTGACCAGGTTCAGGAACACGTTCTGCCCCGTCCAGGTATTGGTGGAATTCACGGCCCCCCCGACCTGCGCGTCTACATAGGCCCTGTTGGCGGCCTGGCCGGAGGCGACGGGCAGCGGCACGGTGACGGTGCCCGTGAAGGTCTTGTCGCCCGCTATGCTCTGCGCCGCGGGCCCGGTGGAAACGAAATCGCCGTACTGCCGCCCCTCCAGGCGGTAGGCGTTGAAGGCGTAGGGAGAAGAGACCAGGCGCTGCCTGGGCTGGAGCACGGTGCCGTCCACCGTGATCTGCAGCCAGGCGGCCGCGCCGGCGAAGACATCAGCCGTCAGGGGCAGGCCCGCGCCCAGCTGCACGGCCAGCACGCCGTTCACCACGGTGACGCCGGACTGCGTCTCGGTCCAGAGCTGGGTCCCCGCGGACGCGTCGTCGTAGATCTCGAAGACGAAGTTATGCTGTCCGCCCAGCGGGTTGCTGCTGGAATCGGTCAGCCGGCCCTGGAAGTTCAGCAGGCCGGGAGGGCTCTGCGTCCAGGCGGGACAGAGCCCCGCGCCCAGCGCTAAAAGCGCCGCGCCTAAGATGCGAAGCGTGAAATTCTTTATGCTGTTCA
>CAZJUL010000546.1:0-1723 GCA_964549095.1 uncultured Elusimicrobiaceae bacterium | reverse complement strand
TCCAGGAAGCGGGCGTCGAAATCCGGCGATTCTTCCAGCAGCGCCGCGGCCCCGGCGTCCGAAAGTACCCTGGCGTTGGCCAGCTGGTGCCCCCCCGCCGCTGACGGGAACGGGACCAGCACGGCGGGCTTCCTGAGCTGCAGCAATTCGGCGGTGGTGCCGGCGCCCGAGCGGCAGAATACCAGGTCGGCGGCGGCGTAGGCCTGGTTCATGTCCTCGCAGTAGGCCAGCAGCTTCACGAAGGGCGCGTCCGTGAGGCCCAGCTCCGCGTAGAGCGCTTTTACTTCTTCGTAGTCTTTCCTGCCGGCCAGGTGCAGCGCCTGGAAGGGCACGCGCTTGGCGGCGAGCGCCTTTACGGCGGCGGCCGCGGCGCGGTTCAGCCTTTTAGCGCCCTGGCTGCCGCCGAACACCAGCAGCACCGGCGCGCCGTCCTTCAGGCCGAACTTCTCCAGCGCCTTCTGCGGGTCCGTGCCGGCGGAGAAAGAATCCCTTATCGGCGTGCCGGCCAGTTCCGACTTGGCTTCATAAGGATTGCCCGCCATCGGCAGGCCCAGTATGGTCCTGGCCGCGAACATAGCGCACAGCCGGTTGGCCAGCCCGAAGACGGCGTTGGATTCGTGTATCACCGACGGCAGCCCCCGCGTCGCCGCCGCCAGCACGGCCGGGAAAGCCACATAGCTGCCGGTGCCGAACACCAGGGCCGGCCGGAAATCTTTCAGTATCCTGCGGCAGAGCGCCACCGAGCGCAGCAGCTTCCACAGGAACGCCGCGTGCGCCAGCGGGTTCAGCGAGCGCGGCAGGTAGCACATATCCGTTTCCGCATAAGGGTAATCCAGCCCGGCCAGCGTCCCGATGGCGATGTCGTCTTTCTTCACCAGGAACAGTATTTCCCAGCCGCCCCTCCTGCGCAGCTCGTTGGCCAGCGCCAGCCCCGGGTAAAAATGCCCGCCGGTGCCGCCTGAGGCGATGAGTATCCGTCTTTTCGCCTCCGTCATCCGGCCCCCCTGCTTCTGTGGGCGGAGATGTTGAGTATCAGCCCGACGGAGATCATGGTGGCCAGTATGGAGGAGCCGCCGTAGGAAAAGAACGGCAGCGGAATACCTTTGGTGGGCAGCAGCCCGGTGGACATTGCGAGGTTGAAGAAGGCCTGCAGCGCCAGCGTCAGCGTCAGGCCCAGGGCCGCGAGGGTGGTGTAGAAGTCGGGCGCGTTGCGCGCTATCCGCACGCCCTTTATCAGCAGCGCCACGAAGAGCAGCACGATGAAGAGGCTGCCCACCAGGCCGATCTCCTCGGCGATTATCGGGAAGATGAAATCCGTATGCGGTTCCGGCACGTACATCAGCTTCAGCTTGGAGGCCCCCAGGCCCTTGCCCCACCAGCCCCCGGAGCCCACGGCCAGCAGGGACTGCGCCAGCTGGTAGCCCTTGCCGGTGGTGTCCTCGAACGGCGACAGGAAGGTGGTCAGCCGGGCCCAGCGGTACGGGTGCCTGACCAGCTCCAGGATGAAGATCGGGAGCGCGGCCGCCAGCGGCAGCAGCAAATACTTCAGCTTGATCCCGGCGGCGAAAAAGATCATCAGCGCCACCACGAACATCAGGGTGGGGGTGCCGAGGTCCGGCTCCAGGGCTATCAGCCCCAGCATCACGGCCATTACGCCCAGCGGCTTAAACATCACCCGCCAGTCCGCGGCTATCTGGCTGGAGCAGCGGTCGAAAAAATCCGC
>CAZJUL010000545.1:0-1734 GCA_964549095.1 uncultured Elusimicrobiaceae bacterium | reverse complement strand
TGGGCACCTCAACGGCTTCGCAGAGCATTCAGGTGGGCTTCCAGAGGCTGTCCGACAATAAATGGTGGGACGGCGCCGACTTCACCGTGGCGCAGTCAACGCCCCATTTCAATTACGGCGTGCTGCCTTCCTGGTATAACGACGGGACCTCCGTCATGGGCAAGTCGTCCGGGACCTGGGAATATTACATAGACCGGACGAAGCTGGCCGATAACGCGACCTATTACGCGGTGGCGCGCGCCGTTGACCTGGCCGGGAACCTGCAACTGAGCTATACCACCAATTATTTCACAGTGGATCTTTCGCCCCCTTCTTCCGCCATAACTTCTCCGGCCCCGGCCGAGCAGTGCGCCGACAGTTATAAATTCACCGCCCTTACCCAGTTGGCCGGTACGGCCGCGGACGTGCCCACCGGAGAAATGGACGTGGTCAGGCTGCGCATTATACGCGAAAAGACGAACGTTAACCTGGACAGCTGCTCCGACGGAGACTCCGATAACAAGTGCTGGAACGGAAGCGGCTGGGTGGAGCCGGGAGCGCCGGGCACCTGCGATATATGGCTGGATTCGGGGACGGTCGCGGGCGCAAACTGGACTTTTCCCATTCCGTCCGGCTTCCTCTCGCCGAAGAGCGTTTACAGGGTCACGGCCAGGGGCAAGGATAAGGCGGGGAATGTTGCCGGCGCGGTCCTGCCAGCGAGGGACGATTATGACAGGCGGTTCAGGTTCGCGGAAAATCTGCCGGACACCGTAGTTGCGGCGCCGACCCTTAACCAGAGGGTAAAGCCCGTCTCCCTCGCCAGCATCTCCGGCACCAGCGTGTACTCCGTGTCGGTGGCGGTGAGGGTAACCAAAAATTCCAGTGGCCAGGATTGGAAGCAGTACGCTTCCAGCGGCGAATATGTCGCCGCTCCGTTCTGGAACGCCCCGGTGTCCACTTCCGGTGCGGCCGGGAACTGGCAGTTTACGATCTCCACAATGGCCTGGGAACCCTCCAATTCCTCGTTCACCATACGCTCGGCCGGAACTTCCCCCGGCGGTCAGTGCGAGGACGACGAATACTGCTCTCTGCCGTCCGCCAGGGGCGGCAGCGGTTTCATTATTTATTCCGACACCCAGCCGCCGTCCGGCAGCGTCACTATTCCCTCCGCCGGGCCGCGCAGTTCCCTGACCGAGATCCGGGGCACGGCGCAGGATTCCAATAACCTGGGCAGTCTCTATCTTACGGGGCTGAAGCTGCGTATAAAGAACGCGGACACGCTTCAGTGCCGCAATTCCGGGGTATGGGGCGCCTGCGACACTTCTTCCGATATAACCCTGGCGGTGCCGGGCGGCGGCAGTTCGGACGGCAGCTGTAACGGCGTGTCCTGCGGTACTATAGATTGGTCCACGGCCGCGGCCGCGGGCTGGGGGCTGGGCACCGGCTACCAGTACGATCTGCTGCTCAGGCCTTACGACGAGGCGCTTAATATAAGCGCGACCGACCCGCCTATCGCGCCGCTAAGCATAGTGTACGATACCACGCCGCCGGTGGCGGTGACGACGCAGCCCGTCGCCGGTTATGTCTACAAGGAACTGCTCATGCTGGCCGGCACCGCCAACGATCCGGCGCCGGATGTGGCTCCGAGGAACAGGATCTCGGGATTAAACTACGACGAAATCCAGCTCACCGCCTACGACCAGGACAATAAACAATGGGGCGGATCGGCTTTCGACTATTACGCGTCTTCCTGGG
>CAZJUL010000544.1:0-1757 GCA_964549095.1 uncultured Elusimicrobiaceae bacterium | reverse complement strand
TTATGGTGGAGCGTCCGGATCTTTTTATAGGTTCTTTCGCCGCCGCCGGCGCGGGTCTTATTACCGTTCATGAAGAGGCGCATACGGATATTGGCGCGTGCCTTAAAAAAATAAGGGCGCTGGGCCTGAAAGCCGGTCTCGCGCTGCGGCCCAAAACGCCGCTTTCCCGCGCTTTAAAATATCTGAAGCGGCTGGACTTGCTTCTTCTTATGACCGTGGAACCGGGTTTCGGAGGCCAGGCCTTTATGCGCGGGCTTCTGCCCAAGATCGCCGCGGCCCGTCTGTCTATCGCCCGCGCCGGACGGCCCATATGGCTGCAGGTTGACGGCGGCATAAATGAAGTCACCGCGCCGCAGGCTGTCAGGGCCGGCGCCGACTCTCTGGTAATGGGCAGCGCGGTTTTCTCAAAGACGGATCCGGCCGGATTTATACGGCGGCTGACCAAAATCCTGCAAAGGGGCTGATTTTTATGGATATGGAGAGGAAAATCCTTATAGTGGAAGACGAGGACGTCATCGCCAGAGTGCTCCGCATACGTCTGGAGGCGCTGGGTTACATAGTTGCGGTGGCCGGCGACGGAGAAGAGGGCCTTGAACTGGTCAAAAAGGAGAAGCCCGACCTGGCCATTATAGACATCGGTCTCCCCCGCATAGACGGCAACACACTGTGCGAGCTTATCAGGGCCGAAGCGGCCACTAAAGGCACAAAGATCATCATCCTCACCGGCAAGAGGCTGGTAGGGGATATGGAAACGGCTTTCCAGTCCGGCGCCGACATTTATATGAGCAAGCCGTACGAGTGGCAGCGTCTTCTGGATCACATAAAAAAGCTTTTGGGCGAAACCGACTGACCCCGGCGAATTAAAATTTATTTTCCGGGGACATGCGGGGGGACGGACAACGTGTCGAAGAAAATACTTGTCGTGGAAGACGACGTGCTGGTGGCGGAACTGCTGATCAATAATATTGAAAGCCTGGGTTGCAGGACGCTTATCGCGTATGACGGAGAAACAGGCTGGGAACTCGCCAAAAAGGAGAAACCGGATCTGATCATACAGGATATAGGTCTCCCCCGGATGGACGGGATTACTCTCTGTAAACTTATAAAAAGCAAGGACGGCACCAAGCAGATCCCCGTTATCATGCTTACCGGCAAAAGAATGGTTGCCGATATGGAAGACGCCTTTAAGGCCGGCGCCGACGCCTACGTGAACAAGCCTTTTGATTGGGATCGTATGCTGTCGCATATTCGTAAAATATTGGGCCCGGACGTATAAACCCCCGAAAATATCGTATAATATAGGGATTAGTCAAGACCGGCAGGAGGAAGAGTATGGCAGTAGTTTTAAGGCTTCAAAGGATCGGTAAAAGGACGCAGCCGCATTACAGGGTCGTGGCTATCGAAAAAGCCCGCGGTCCGCACGGCGCCCCGCTTGAGATCGTCGGGCATTATAATCCGAAAGCGGAAAAGGACAAAGAGAAAGTTTCTTTCAACATGGCCAAACTGGATCGCTGGATTAAAACCGGCGCGAAAGCGTCCGCACCCCTCGGAACCCTCATTACAAGGGCCAGGAAAGCCGAAAAGGCGGGATAAACGGCGGGAAAAATTATGAAAGACGTCCTTGTTTATCTGATAAATTCCCTGGTGGACGAACCCGCCGCGGCCAAGTTGTCTACTTCCGAAGACGGCAATGTTGTGCGGTTTAAACTTTCGGTGGCGCCTTCGGATCGGGGCAAAATAATCGGCAAGGAAGGCCG
>CAZJUL010000543.1:0-1761 GCA_964549095.1 uncultured Elusimicrobiaceae bacterium | reverse complement strand
CGAACCCAGCCGCAGCGACCAGTCCAGAAATCTCAAGTCGCTCCAGCAGCTGATGCCCTCGGCTTACAAGGAACTGGCCGCCATACGGGCGAAGCTGGAGAAACATTACCACGATATGCTGGACATAGAATTTACCATCGAGAAAGGCCGGCTCTGGATGCTCCAGTGCCGCGTCGGAAAGCGTAACGGCCCCGCCGCCGTGCTGATGGCGCTGGACATGTATAAGGAAAAACTTGCGAAGAAAGAGGAAGTGATTATGCGGGTCACTCCTTCCCAGCTGGACGAGCTGCTGCATCCCATTATCGATCCCAAGGCCGAACTGCTTCATAAGCCCATAGGCAAAGGCCTCCCGGCCGGTCCCGGCGGCGCCAGGGGCATGATAGTCTTCACCGCGGCCGAAGCCGTCAAATGGCGCGCCGAAGGCAAGCACGTGATCCTGGTTCGCGAAGAGACCAACCCGGAGGACGTCGAGGGCATGAGAGCGGCGGAAGCCATCCTCACCGCCCGCGGCGGCATGACCTCGCACGCGGCTCTCGTGGCCCGCGGCTGGGGCAAATGCTGCGTGGTCGGCTGCGCCGGCGTCGAGATCGACCTGGCGGCCAAGACCCTAAGCCTCGGCGGCGAAACGCTGAAAGAGGGCGACTGGATCTCCCTGAACGGTTCCAAGGGCCTCGTTTACAAGGGCAAAATGGAGATGCTGGACGCCAGCGAATCCAACGAGCTTCTGAGCGAGTTCCTCAGGCTCTGCAATTCCGTGCGCGCCCTTAAAGTCTGGACCAACGCCGATACGCCGGCCGACTCCTCCACCGCCCGCAAGTTCGGCGCCGAGGGAATCGGGCTGTTCCGCATCGAGCATATGTTCTACGGCAAAGGCGCGGACGAGCCTCTTTTCCAGCTGCGCAAGATGATAATGTCCAAGACCCTTGAGGAAAGGAAGAAAGCGCTTAACGACCTGTTCCCCCACATGAAGAAGGATATCAAGGACACGCTGAAGATCATGGAAGGCATGCACGTGACCATCCGCCTGATGGATCCGCCCCTGCACGAGTTCGTACCGCACCAGAAAGAAAAGCTGGAGCAGCTGGGCCAGGCGCTGGGTATCTCCTACGAGGAGCTGGAAACCCGCGCCACGGCGCTGCGCGAATCCAACCCGATGATGGGACACCGCGGCGTGCGCCTGGGCGTCACCTATCCAGAGATCACCGAGATGCAGGCGCGCGCGATCTTCGAGGCCGCCGCCGAACTGATAAAGGAAGGCGTCAAGGTTTATCCCGACATCATGATCCCCGTCGTTTCCCTGGAAAACGAGGTAGTGCACCAGGCCGAGATCATCCACCGCGTATACGGTGAAGTCGCCAAACAGAAGAACGTGAAGATCAGCTACATGGTCGGCACGATGATCGAAATTCCCCGCGCCTGCCTTATAGCCGGCAAACTGGCCGAGACTATGCAGTTCTTCTCTTTCGGCACCAACGACCTGACCCAGATGACTTTCGGCTACTCGCGCGACGACTCTGGTTATTTCCTCAAGGAATATGTCGAGAAAAACATTATTCCCGTGGATCCGTTCCAGACCATAGACCAGACCGGCGTGGGCGAGCTTATCAAAATAACCGTGGATCGCGGCAGGAAGACCAATAAGGGCCTTAAGATAGGCATCTGTGGCGAACAGGGCGGAGAACCCGCTTCGGTTGAGTTCTGCCATAAAGCGGGGCTGAACTATGTGTCCTGCTCGCCTTTCAGGGTGCCGATCGCCATCTT
>CAZJUL010000542.1:0-1762 GCA_964549095.1 uncultured Elusimicrobiaceae bacterium | reverse complement strand
CGTGGCCAAACTGCTGGAACCGCTGGTGGGCAAGGAATGCCGCACGTTGGTGCTGGGACATCTGCTGCGCGGCGGCAGCCCTACAACTTTCGACAGGCTCATCAGCCTGAGGTTCGGCGCCGCGGCGGTGCGCGCCATCGAGGAGGGCAGATCCGGCGTGATGGTGGCGCTGGACCCCCCGACGGTGCGCTACGTGCCGCTGAAGGAAGCCACCAGCCGCATGAAGGTGGTGCCGCTCAACTGCGACACCATAGTCACGGCCCGGGACCTGGGCATTTCTTTCGGGGATTAAGCTTCCGGGAGCCGAATATGGATTACGCGCTGGCGCTGTTCAATCTCTGGGCGTTCGGGGCGCTGATAGTCATCGCCGTTATCAGCGCCGCCCTGTATTCCAAGGTCGCCTCCGCCCGGGAGCGGCTGACGCTGATGGGCAGTTTCGCGCAATCGGCGGGCCTTGCGGTCAGCGCCCTTTGCGCGTTCATGGTAGTAACCTCGCCGGATATGGCCCTGGAAGAGATAGGGCCGATGGCCAGGCTGGTCATAGCGATAGCGCTGTACGCGGCGCTCTTCAACCTGGCCTGCAAGATCTGGGTCCGGCTGTTAAAAGAAGGACCGGATAAGTCCGCCGCTGACGTTAGATCGTGAGCTAGGCGCGCTTCCCTCCAACCCCCGCGCGCCCTGGCGGCCCGCCGGGGTACAACGCAACTATGCAGAAAAATATTAACCCCGCGCTGTATTTCTGTGCCGCGGCGCTCGCCCTGCCGCTCATGTCCTGCGGCACGGGGGAAGGGCCCCGCGGCGAACTGCAGGTCATAGACGCGCATTCGCACCTTAACGGTAAAATGCCGGGCGGCAGCGCGGATTACGACGGCGCGGTCAAAGCGGCCCTGGAGCGGATGGACAAGCTGGGGATAGCTAAAACTATAGTGATGCCGCCGCCGATGCCCGACAACTTCCCCGGACAATACGAGTGCGAGGACCTGCTGCCGGCCCTGGAAAAGCACCCCGGCAGGTTCGCTTTCCTGGGCGGCGGCGGCTCGCTGAACATGATGATACAGAAGTCGGTCCGCCTGGGCAGGACTACTGCGGCCGTGCGCAAAGAGTTCAGGGCCAGGGCCGAAAAAATAGCCGCCAGCGGCGCGGTCGGCTTCGGCGAGTTCACGGCCGAACATCTGTCCATGGCGCCCCGCCACCCCTACGAAGCCGCGCCGCCGGACCACCCGCTGTTCCTGCTGCTGGCCGATATAGCGGCCGCTAAAGACCTGGCCATAGATCTTCATATGGAAGCGCTGGAAAAAGACCTGCCGATCCCGGCAAAATACCGGAACCGGCGGAATCCCGAAAAACTGCGCGGGAACCTGGCCGCTTTCGAGCGCCTGCTGGCGCATAACCGCGGGGCCCGCATCATCTGGGCCCACGCCGGCTGGGACAATACCGGCCAGCGGACGCCGGCGCTGTGCCGCCGCCTGCTTGAGGGCCACCCCAACCTTTACATGAGCATAAAACTGGAAGAGATAAGCCTGCAGGCTACCAGCCCTATGGAAAAGGGGCGGCTGAAGCCGGACTGGCTGGAGCTGTTCAGTGCATTCCCGGACAGGTTCGTGCTGGGCACCGACCAGTTCTATACCTCTCCGCGCGTTCCGTTCTCTTGGGCGGGGCGCGGTCAATGGGTGAAGGGGCTGCTGCGCCAGCTTCCCGCCGACCTGGCACGGAAAATAGCGCACGATAATGTTTTCCGCGTCTTCCCGCTCGCCAAGAAAGA
>CAZJUL010000541.1:258-1772 GCA_964549095.1 uncultured Elusimicrobiaceae bacterium | reverse complement strand
CCAATCTCAAAGGCAAGACCATTTTGATAACCGGCGGGACCGGCTCTTTCGGCCACGAACTGCTTAAGACCATAACCGCGCAGGATTTCAGGGAAGTCCGCATCTTCAGCCGCGACGAGCTTAAGCAGGACCTGATGCGCAACCAACTTGACGACCACCGGGTCAAATTCCACATCGGCGACGTGCGCGACCGCGACAGCGTGGACCAGGTGATGAAAGGGGTGGACATGGTTTTTCACGCGGCGGCCCTGAAGCAGGTTCCTTCCTGCGAGTTCTTCCCGATGCAGGCCGTGATGACCAATATCGTGGGCAGCCACAATGTCATTGAATCCGCCGTGGCCCACAAGGTGAAAAGCGTGGTGTGCCTGGGCACGGATAAGGCCGTGTACCCGGTCAACGCCATGGGCATGACCAAGGCCCTCATGGAAAAAGTGGCGCAGGCCGCCTCCCGCAATTCCGCCGACCTGGCCACGGTCATAAGCTGCGTCAGGTACGGCAACGTGATGTGCTCCAGGGGGTCGGTGATCCCGCTGTTCATAAAGCAGATAAAGGAGAAAAAGCCGATAACCGTGACCGAACCCGGCATGACCAGGTTCCTGCTGCCGCTGGACGAAGCCATAAAGCTGGTAATGTTCGCCTTCCTGCACGCCAAGCAGGGGGATATCTTCATAAAAAAAGCCCCGGCCTGCACCGTGGCCGACCTGGCGTCCGCGCTCAAGGAAATTTTTAATTCCAGCGTTCCGGTAAAAACCATGGGGATACGGCACGGGGAAAAGATATATGAAACCCTGGCCACCACCGAAGAGCTCAGGAAGGCCGAGGATATGGGGGATTATTTCAGGGTAAAGATGGACGAGCGGGACATGAATTACAACAAGTATTTTACCGAGGGAGACAAAAAAGAAGTCCGGCTTTCGGACTACACTTCTCACAACACGCGGCGGCTGAACGTGAAAGAGGTCAGGGAGCTGCTGCTTAAGCTGCCCGAGATCGCGGCGGAGCTGCGCTGACCGGCCTGAACCCATGCTGAACATCGGAATAACCGGGATAGACGGCCTGATAGGCTGGCATTTGCGTTCGTTCCTGCACGGGCAGGAAGGCGTAACGCTGCACAGGGCGGATAAGCCGGAATTCGCCTCCGAAGAGATCCTGAACAAATTCGCCGGCGACTGCGGCGTGATAGTGCACCTGGCCGGCATGAACAGGGGCGACGAGAACGAGGTGGCCCGGACCAACGTGGCGCTGACCGAGGCGCTGATAAAAGCGTGCAGAACCGCCGGCTCCAGACCACACATCATTTTTTCTTCCTCTACCCAGATATACGACGGCACATCTTACGGGAAGTCCAAAATAGCCTGCACCGAACTCCTTAAAGCCTGGGCCGCTTCTTCGGGCGCGAAGTTCACCAACCTCGTCCTTCCGAATGTTTTCGGCGAGGGGGGCAGGCCGTTCTATAATTCGGCCGTCTCCACTTTCTGCTTCCAGCTCGCCAACGGGCAGGAGCCGAAGATCCT
>CAZJUL010000541.1:0-248 GCA_964549095.1 uncultured Elusimicrobiaceae bacterium | reverse complement strand
GTAGCCCGCGAGATCTTCACGGTAATAAAAGAAGCCCGCACGGGCGAGCTTGTCCTGCCCGGGTCGCGCATCACGGTCAGCGGGCTGCTGGCTAAACTGCGCGGTATGGCGGAGCTTTACGGCAGGCATATAATCCCGGACCTCAGGGCCCCGGAAGAATTGGACCTCTTTAATACCTACAGGTCTTACCTGTTTCCCAAGAACTATCCCGGCGCGATCAAGCTGCATAAAGACGCGCGCGGCGGACT
>CAZJUL010000540.1:0-1773 GCA_964549095.1 uncultured Elusimicrobiaceae bacterium | reverse complement strand
GCCGTATTCGGCGCGTTTGCCGCCCAAAACATCCAGACTTACACGTCTACCGATGTTCCAATAAAGGGAAACCATGCCGGCATTAACGACATGCGCCACATATCCACGGGATGCCTCAATAATGGTCTTAACATCCCCTATCAGTTTAAGCACAATCCGCTCTTGCCGGGGATTTGAAGAATTGGGCAAAAGCGCCTTGCTACGAGACAGTTTCATTTTATTTTCCCCCACCCCACCTGTACCCCATTTTTGTGAAGATGCCCTTAAGCTCCTTCTCCGCCTCGATCTGCTCCGCGGTGATTTTAGCAAGGTCGTTAAGGATAAGCTGTATATCCCTGTGCTCCACGGCCTGGCCGGTTTCTATGAAGCGGGACGGAGAGATATTATAATCATGCTTTTCGGCTATCTCGGCGCAGGGCATTACCTTAAGGAACTTTTCAACATCGGCCCCGGAATGGAACGCCGTGGCTATTTTCTCCACGACGGAATCCGGCAGATAGTTCTTGGGTCTGCCCTTTTCAAAATCTTCGCCGGCGTTTATGAGAATTATTTTTCCTTTCCTATCGGCGGACTTGTGCTTGTTTATTACCAGTATAAGTCCGGCGGCGGGGGTGTTGTAGAACAGATTATCCGGCAGCATTATCACCGCCTCAATAAGATCCTTATCCACAAACCATTTACGGAGATTTTTCTCCTTATTGTTGTCGCCCTGGCTGCCGCTGCCGCGGCTGGCGGCGCCGGTATCCAGCACTATCGCAGCCCGGCCTCTGGGTTTTAGCGAAGCGTGTATGTGCTGCGCCCACGCCCAGTCGGCGCTTGAGCCCGGCGCATAGCCTCCGCGCGGGGAAAAACGGTCGTATGGATCGTTTTCATAGAAATTAGGGTCTATATTGTCCTGGTTCCACATGGGGTTTGTTACCACAATATCAAAAGGCTTAAGCCCGCCGGCTTCAAGGAACTTTGGATTGGTCATGGTGTTGCCGCGGACAACCTCGCCTTCCATGTCGTGGACAACCATGTTCATCCGGGCGATAGCAAAGCTGGAGCCGGTCAATTCCTGCCCGCGCAGTTTGAGCGGTTTTTTAACTTTATCTTTCCCCTCACGGCGCAGCAGCTCAAGCTCACACTTTACCAGGAGCCCGCCGGAGCCGGAGCAGGGGTCATAAACTTCTTCGCCCTGCTTAGGGACCATAAGCTTGGCTATAAGCCAGCCAACTTCCTTAGGCGTAAAATATTCCCCGGCGCTCTGCCCCTGATTTTCCGCGAATTTACGCAGAAGATATTCATATGCCCTGCCAAGAAAGTCCGGCTCCACATCATTTATGCCAAGACGGTATTTAGGATCGCTTAATTTTTCGATAAGCTTGGAAAGAGCTTCGTCGCTGATTTCCCGCTCGCCGTTATGGGTGGCGTTAAAATCCTCTCTATCAATAACCCCCTGCAACGATTCGTTTTCTTTGGCTATCAGGCGCAGAGCATTGGTTATTCTTTCTCCGAGCGTTTTCGGAATCTTTGAGGGAGGATATTTAAACTCCTTGCGGCCGCTCAACACGGGCCAGCGGGCTTCCTCCGGGATATAAAAGCGCACCATGCCGTGGTCGGCTTCGATAATTTCCATGGCGGACATCTCATCGCCGTAGTCCTTCACAAGACGGGCGATTTCGTCTTCAAAAACATCCGAAAGGCGTTTTATGAAAAGCAGGGGCAGAATATAGTCTTTGAATTTTGGAGCGTCCTTTTCTCCACGGATTGAGCAGGCGGCCTGCCAAAGCA
>CAZJUL010000539.1:0-1776 GCA_964549095.1 uncultured Elusimicrobiaceae bacterium | reverse complement strand
CCACCGCGGCCTTCTTCGAATCGGAGTGGACGTAGAAATTCACAGCGCCGTTCGCGGCCGTCTGGTAGACCACGCCGCGGCGTATCTGCATGTTCTCGCCGGTCTTCAAGGCGAGCGCCTGCATCTTCTCTATCGCCGCCGCGTTCTCGGCGGGGTTGGCCAGGGCGGCGTCGGTCAGCATAGCCCCCGAGAGCTCGTCGGCCAGTTCGCGGACCGCCGGGTTCTTGGCCACGAAATCGGTTTCGCAGTTCAGCTCTATCATGGCCAGGGTCCCTCTTTCGGGGGAGGTTTTCACTACCACGACGCCTTCTTTCATCAGGCGGCCGGCCCGCTTGGCGAGGCCCGCCAGGCCCTTCTTCCTTAAAAGCTCTACGGCCTTGGAAAGGTCTCCGGACGATTCCTTAAGGGCGTTCTTGCAGTCCATCACGCCCGCGCCCGTCTGGGTGCGCAGGGACATTACCTGTTCGCTGGTTATGGTGCTCATGATATCTCCTTAATGTGCAGTCCGGACGCGTGCGCCCGGCGGGGGGGGCGGGGAAAGGCCGGGAGCCCTCGCATCCGGCCTCCGCCCGTGGCTGTCTTATTCTTCGGTTTTTACGGGTTCCGCGGCGGCTTCGGCAGCCGGGATCCCGGTTTCCGGCTGGCCTTCGGCGGCCGCTTCGGCTTCAGGGGCCGGCGCTTCAGCGGAGGCTTCCGCCTGCTCCTGCTGGTCGGCGGCCTCGGCCTGCAGCTCCTGCGCCGCGGCCGCTTTGGCGGCGTCGGCTTCGGAGCGGCCTTCGATCACGGCGTCGGCCATGGTGGCGCAGAAAAGGCGTATGGAGCGGGCGGCGTCGTCGTTGCCGGGGATCGCCCAGTCAAGGTCGTCGGGATCGCAGTTGGTGTCGCAGACGCCGACCACCGGGATCCTGAGCTTGTGGGCTTCGCTGAGGGCGCCGGCTTCCTCGATGGGATCCACGATGAAAACCACCTCGGGGAGGACGCGCATTTCCCGTATGCCGGAAAGCAGCTTTACCAGCCTGTTCTTTTCCTTCGTCAGCCGGGAAACTTCTTTCTTGGACATGACGCGGAAAAGGCCGTCGGCTTCCAGGCGCTCAAGCTCTTCCAGCCGCTTGATGGATTTTTTCAGGGTGTCGAAATTGGTCAGGATGCCGCCCAGCCATTTCTCGTACACACAGGGAACGCCGGCCCTGAGCGCCTCTTCCCGTATGATGTCCTTCGCCTGCTTCTTGGTGCCGACGAAAAGGAACCTTTTGCCCTCTTTCGCCGAATCCTTCACGTAAGCGTAGGTTTTCTTCAGCTCTTTGACCGTTTTCTGCAGATCAAGGATATGTATGCCATTCCTCTCTCCGAAAATAAAACGGGCCATCTTGGGGTTCCACCTGTAGGTCTGGTGGCCGAAATGCACCCCGGCTTCCAGCATGGTCTTCATCGATATGTTCAGCATTTGACTTACCTATCCTCCATCCGCGTTTCTTTTCCCGCCCTCACGGGGGCAGGATTTCAGTTTTATTATTCTATCATAATTAAGGGCCGCTTTCCAACCGGGGCGAAACCCGAAAGGCCGGCGGACAACACGCGGCCCGGAACAGGGGGCCGCGCGGAAAATGCGGCCGGCAGAGGTGCCGGTAAAAGTAGTAGAATATAACCTGTATCCGGGGTATCAGAGGAGGGAAAATGCGTTGCATACTCGCCGGTTCCATACTTTTCCTGTTCATAAGCGCGGCGGCTGAAAGGGCGGAGGCCCAGCAGACCAATTTCCAGATCTCGCCCGCGCCG
>CAZJUL010000538.1:0-1777 GCA_964549095.1 uncultured Elusimicrobiaceae bacterium | reverse complement strand
TTGGCTAGATAGGCGTCGAATTTTTTCTTTTCCACTATGCGGCGGATGCGCTCTTTCACCTTCGGGAGCTCCGGCTTTGTCTGGGACACTTTTTTCAGGATGTGGCAGCCCAGGCCGGTCTTGACCACGCCCTGGATCTCTACGGGGCGCATCTTGAACGCCATTTCTTCCAGTTCCGGCATAAATTCCCCGTACATCACCGCCGGCAGGCGGACATTGTCCTTGTCCATGGAATTTTCTCTGGCGGTCTTTCCGAAATCGGCCCCGGCTTTCACTTTTTTCATCACCGCCGCGGCTTCTTCGTAAGTTGGCATTACGATATGTTCCACAGTTATTTCATAGGGGGTTTTGGCGTAATAAGCCTCTATCTCCGCGTCCGTGACATTGATCTTGTCCCGGCGCAGTTCGTCCACCCACATTTTGGCCAGCATATAGTCCCTGTAATATTCGAGCTTGGCCTTGAGTTCGGCTTCCATGGCGCCCACCCTTTTTTTATAATCTTCGGAGCGGGCTGTTTCAGTTTTTCATTTATAAGGATGCCCAGAAATTGTTTTCTGCCGGGCTTGGTGGAAAGGTATCCCTGGGCGTTAGGGGCTATTTCCTCCAGCTTCTGGCGGAGATATGAATCGGTTATCTTTTCCGGGCCTACTTTAGCTATAACTCTTTCGGTATCGTTAGAGCAGGCGGCGGCCAGCAGGGCCGCGAACAGCGGGAGCGAGAGGTTCTTTATTCGCATAGATCAAATTTAGCATTTTGGGCCGTAAAGCGTAAAGCGAAGCTTGCGCCCCTGATCCTCCGCTAACAAGCCGGCGGCATTGATGAGAAGATTTCACCCATTGGGGGAAAGCGGAGAAATGGCGGCGGGTTGCGGGTGCGGGGGCCTGCCAACCCATGGCTGTCACCCCTCCAACTAAACCCCGCCGCCATCCTTCTAACACAACCTTAAAAACAAACCTCTATTTTGTCCGCAAGGAACCCAAATAGACAACTGTCAATGAAGAGATGATGATTCTAAGACGGGCCGCGCAAGTCGGGAAAAGCCTTGCCCCGGCAGGCCCCCGTTTTTACTATCCTGCGGTTCGTTAACCCAAAGCCGTTAGGATTACCGCTTATCGGAGGATTTGGGTGCGCCTGTGTCGGCTCACATTGTGCTAAAATCATAAGTATGAACCTGTTGATAGAGAGGTTTCTGCTGCATATAAAGTCGCAGCGGAATTTTTCGAAGCACACCGTAAAGGCCTATAAGCACGATATAGAGGAATTTGCGTCCTACGCTTCGGCGCATAACGCCGACAGCCATGGCGCCTGGGATCGCATGCTCCTTCGCGGCTATATCGCGTTCATAGGGGGGGGGGAAATTTCCCGTAACACTCTTTTGCGCAAGATCTCGGCGGTGCATTCCTTTATGAACTATCTGATAGCCGAAGGAACCATGAAGTCCGATCCTTTCGCTCTTATAACTTCGCCCAAAAAAGAAAAACGTCTGCCTAGATTCCTCAGCGAGGGGGAAGTGGGCAAGCTGGCGGATCATAGCGCCCCGGATGCTGTTAAAGAGAATGACGCCGGTTATAAATTTGCCGAGCGGGACTATGCCGTTTTCGAGTTGCTGTATTCCACCGGCCTGCGCCGCTCAGAGGCCGCCGGCCTGAACATAGGCGATGTGGATTTTTACGGCGGCTTCGTGCGGGCCATGGGCAAAGGCTCCAGAGAGCGCCTGGCGCCGGTGGGGGATAAGGCTTTGAAAGCCCTGAGGGCGTATCTGGATACCAGGCCGCAG
>CAZJUL010000537.1:0-1781 GCA_964549095.1 uncultured Elusimicrobiaceae bacterium | reverse complement strand
GTCGGACGAGGCCAGCTCGGCCGCGGCAAGCTTCTCGTTCACGCGCGCCATCACCTCTTCGGCGGTTTCCTTCAGCGGCTCCTTGCTGTAGACCGTGATATTCTTGAAGTCGCGGTGGGCTGAGAAGAGAATGTTCGGGTAGAATGTCAGGCCCCCGTACAGCGCGCACAGCAGCAGCACCAGATAGATGAAAACCTTGAACATAGACCCTCCTTTTATTATCCGCCGTAAATGGTCCGCGCGGCCATAGGCACGTCGTCGGTCCAGATGCCCGGAACGCCCAGCGCCGCCAGCCGGCGCACGTCGTAGTGATCGTTGGCCACCCCGGCCGTCACCTCTATACCGCCAGCGGCCGCGTCTTCCACCTGCTTCTTGAAATTGAACGCCGCCGCGCCCAGCAGGAACAGCGCCCGGGTGCCGAACCATTCCGGCGTCCAGCCGGCGCAGACCGCGCCTGCGCCCGCCTCGACGGCGGTTTGAAAAACGTTCAGGGGGAACAGCGGTATCACGGCCGTTCCTATATCCGGTACGGCGCTCCGCGCCGCGCGCAGGGCTTCCGCCTTATTGGAGAACGCCAGTATGTAAGCCCGGCGCTGTACCCCCGCCTTCCGTATCTGCAGGGCCAGCCCCGCCGCGTCCTCCGGCTTTTCCATTACGACCTCGAAGTAGCAGGTCTTGGTGGGGTTGAGTATCAAAAGGTTCAGGATGTCGTCCAGGTGGGCTATGGGCTCCTTGCCCAGGACCCGCAGGGACTTGAGGTGGCCGTAGTCCGTTCCGGCTATGGGCCAGTCGTGCCCGGTCACGCGCGCGGCGGTAGGATCGTGGAAGGCCACGAACTGGCCGTCCCGCGTCCGCCGGATGTCGCATTCTATGCCGGCCGCTCCGTTGGAGAACGCCCGTTCGAAAGCGGCGACGGTGTTCTCGGGGGCGTTCAGCAGCCCCCCCCTGTGCGCCAGGATACACGGCTTATCGTTCATTATCTGCGCCCGCCCCCGCTCTTTTCCGGGAAGTCCTTACAAGGTCCTCACGCTGGCGTACCAGATGAGGAGCGCTATGACCAAAGCTATGACCTTGATCTTCCAGTTGCTGGTAAAAAGCTCCGGTATGTTCATACTGTGTTAAGCCTGCGGCGTCGGCTGCTGCGGCCGCTCGCCCTTCCTCAAAAGCGTTTTTTCGGCCTTCGAGCGGTAAAGCTGGTAAAGCATGTCCTCGAGGTCTTTCGGCTCCACGGCCTGCTGCAGCTTGCCGTTCCTGGCTATGGAGATAAGGCCCGTCTCTTCCGAAACGGTCACTATGATGGCGTCCACCATCTCGCTCAGGCCCAGCGCGGCGCGGTGCCGCATACCCAGGATCTTCGAGAGCTCCTGCTGCTCGGTGAGCGGCAGGATGCAGCCGGCGGCGACCACCCTGTTGCTGGCTATGACCAGGGCCCCGTCGTGCAGGTGCGTGTTGGGATGGAAGATGGTGAGGATGAGCTCGCGGGAGACCTCGCCGTTTATGCGCACGCCGGTGTCCACTATATCGCGCAGGCCCATGTCCTGCTCCAGCACCACCAGCATGCCGAACTTTTTCTCCACGGCGAACTTGATGGATTCCATCAGCTCGGCTATGAACTTGTATTCCTGGGGCATCAGTATCCTGCCCAGCGGGTTGGAGCCGATGTTGGCCAGCGCCACGCGGATCTCCGGCTGGAAGACCACGATGAGCAGCAGGATGCCGGCCAGCCAGAACTGCTGCAGCAGCCACACCGTGGCGCCGAGCTTCAGGAAGTTGGCGAACGC
>CAZJUL010000536.1:0-1785 GCA_964549095.1 uncultured Elusimicrobiaceae bacterium | reverse complement strand
TCAGTTCCTGCTGCACCCGTTTCAGGGCGCTGGCCGCGGGCGCGTGGCCCGTGTCCATCTCAAGCACTTTGCGGAATTGTTCGCCGGCAGCTTCCAGCGAGCCGGCGCTGTAAAGGTCCAGGCCTTCCTGGTAGGCCTTGCGCACGTCGGCCGCGGGAGCTTTCGCGGGGACAGCCGCCGCGGGCTTGGGCTGCGGCTTGGGCTGGCGTATGAACTTCCTGACGGATTCCAGCTGCCTGGCCAGCATTGCGCGCCGGGCCGGGGCGGTCTCCATGGAATAGACTTTTTCGAACGCGGAAAGCGAGTCCTGGTAATCGCCCTTGGCGAAGTACGCGATGCCGAGGTTTTCCAGCGCCGTGATATTGGCCGGCTGGATCGCCAGAACTTCGCGGCTGTGCGCGATCGTGTCGTCATAGCGCCCGCCTTCCAGCGCTTCAAGGGCGACCGTGAGCGCTTTCGCCACCCGCAGGTCCGGCTCTTTCGCGGGCTCCAGCCTGGGGCGCTTCAGGCCGGTAGCGAGCTCAAGCTGGAGCATGAAGCTTTCGACCTGCTTCGAAGAGGGCTCCAGGTTCAGGGCATAGGCCGCCTGGCCCATCGCCTCTTCGTCCTTCCCGGAGAGATACGCCATTGAGGCGCGGTAGAGCGCGGCCTGCACGGCGTCCGTCTTGTAGGCGGGCAGGGAAGGAGTAAGCACCGCGATGAAATTGAGCCGGCGCTGGTGGCCCAGCAGTTTCTCGTCCTGCGGGGCCAGGGCCAGCGCGCTGCCGAGCGCGTTCAAAGCGTCCTGGTAGCGGGCTTCCGTTTCCAGGAAGCGGGCGCGGTTGAGGTGGTCCTGCACCGTGACCTTCTGCGGCTCGGGCAGGGCCGCTTCGGGCTTCAGTTCGGGGATGTCGCCCGCTTTCAGCCGGCGCATCGTTTCAAGCACCGCCTGGACGGATTCGTCCTCTTCGCGGGCCGGGCCGAAGCGGACGGAGAAGTTCAGCCGGTGCGTGCCGGCTATGGAGGTCAGTGTGTTGATGGGCATCAGGAAGCTGTAGTCAATGCCGATGCGCCCGCTGCGGTAGGAGAGCCCGGCGGTCATCTGCCCGTAATTGCGGCTGCCGATGCCCAGCGAGCAGCGCGCGCCGATATTGCCCACCAGCAGCCACGGGAACCAGCGCTCGGTGCCGACCGTGAGGCGGTGGTCGCGCGAGCCGGTGGGAGAGCGCATCGTGTCGTACTGCAGGGAGATGTTTGAAAGCACGCTGCGGTAATCCGCGCCCAGCTTGAGCTGGAGGGGGAGCCTTTCGGTGGTGCCGGCCCCGAAGCCGATGTCCGGGCTCAGCACGTGCACGGCGTTAAGGCCGACGGAATAGTTCTTCTTCATGCGGTACAGCAGGCCCAGGGCGGCGTCCGCGGCGCCGGCCACCCGGCTCCCGGACAGGACGGGGTCGGCCATCCCGGTGGTCCCCAGGCCGCTGTAAGCGTTGGACGCTTCCGGCAGCGAGCCGAAAGCGCGGCGCAGGTATTTCAGGTTAGCGCCCCAGTACAGCCCGTCGATGCCGAGGGAGAGCGGGGCGGCGTTGCCGTAGGACAGGAAGAAGGTCTGCTCCTGGTACAGCGAGGTGTCGAGGCTGAACTGCTGCAGGCCGGCCCCGGCGGAGCCGCGCCCGCCGCCCAGCGGCTGGGCGTAGCCCAGGAAGGAGGTGTTCAGCCCGGAGTTGTCGGAAAGCCCGCGCAGGTGCTGGGTATAGGAGGCGGCGAATTCAGGCCGGGTGAGCAGGGACAGCCCGGCGGGGTTGTAGT
>CAZJUL010000535.1:0-1791 GCA_964549095.1 uncultured Elusimicrobiaceae bacterium | reverse complement strand
AAGTTACCCTTGCCTTCTGGAAAGTGCATATACTCCACCACGCCGCCAAAGAACCTGTCTACGGCCAGTGGATAATAAACGAACTGCGCCGGCATGGTTACGAGATAAAGACCGGCACGCTCTACCCGCTGCTGCGCCGCATGGAAAAGAACGGCTGGCTGGTCGCCGAGAAAGACCCGGACCGCGCCCCGCGCGGCCGCGTCAATTACCGGCTTACCAAAGCCGGTCGCGTAGTCCTCTCCTATCTGCGTAAAAAAGTGCGCGAGCTGCACGAAGAAGTATCCGAGTAAGCCAGGAGGAAAAATGCCAGTTTCTAATTTTAAGCGCGACCTGTTTATTGTCCCCGGCCTGCGGCGACTGATCTTAAATCCTTTCTTCCCGGCGGCTTTGCAGCTTGCCATGCTTTCCGGCATGGCTTTTATGGTTTACAATGGCTGGAATGTGGGAACCCAGGCCGGGTTGGACTTCTCCATCCTCCGGAAAACCAGCCTGACCACGCTTTTTGTCTGGGGCCTGTGGTGGCCGGGCATGATAATAACCGCCCTCCTGGCGGGGCGGGTGTGGTGCACGGTCTGCCCCATGGAACTGCTCAACAGGTTGGGCCACGCCGCCGGGCGGCGTGCCGGCTTCACCGGTCTCGCCATCCCGCCGTGGATCAGGGCCGGCTGGCTGACGGTTCTAGCTTATCTGGCGCTACAGCTGCTGGTGGCCGGATTTAACATCCACCGTGTTCCGCATTACACCGCCCTCATGCTGCTGGCCATGCTGGCCGCGGCGGTTATCACCGGCGTTCTTTTCGCCGAGCACCGCTCCTTCTGCAAAAGTGCCTGCCCCGCCAAGGCCCTGTTGTCGGTCTACGGCCGTTTCACCCCGCTCCAGCTCGACATCGCGGACGCCTCCGTCTGCCGGGCATGCCTCACTAAAGACTGCGTCGCGCCGGCCAACAGGGACCGCTGGGACCGGCGCAGCTGCCCCAGCCTGGCTGTCCCTTACGCCCGCGCCCAATCCGACGAGTGCACCCTCTGCTTCCAGTGCGCCAAGGTCTGCCCGGCCGGCAATGTCGGCTACGGGATGGCGCTGCCCGGTTCCAATTCGAGGCTTTACAGGGTTCTGCGCCCCTTCGAGGCCTTTTTCGTGGTCCTGGCGTCGGGCTTTGTCGCCCATGAAACCATAGGTGAAATGCCGCTGCTTGAAAAATATTTTCATTACCCGCCGGAACTGCTGTCCGGCTTTTTCCCCGCTCTGGCTCCGGGCTGGACCGAAGCCGCGTGGTTTTTACTTTTTGTTCCCGCCCTGCTCTGGGCCTCGGCGGCCCTTATCGGTTTCCTCTTAGGCTACCGCGGGAAACTGAAAGATTTCCTGCTTGAGGCCGCCACAGGCGCCGCTCCGGTCGTCGCGGTGGCGCATCTGGGCAAAGCCCTGGCGAAGTTCAATACCTGGGGCTTATTCCTGCCGCTTTCCCTGCGGGACATGAAAGGACTTGAGACCATGCGCGCCCTGCTGGACAAGGCCATTAAATCCCCCGGGCCGCTCCTGCCGCCGGCGGCGGTAGGTTGGCTGATAACGGCTATCTTCCTGGCCTTCCTGCTGCGGAACCGCCGGCTCGCGTCGGAGAAACTTTCCGCCGCCCCGGCCGCCGTAGGACTGTTATTCTTCTCCGGGTTTTACGGCCTTGTTCTTTTCTCCTGGACCCGGCTGTGACTCAGCCGGTGCGCAGCGGCCTGCGGTGCTCATCGTGCACGCTGTACCTGGTCAGGCTCTGTTACGGACGGTCCTTCTGGTTCCCGCTAT
>CAZJUL010000534.1:0-1793 GCA_964549095.1 uncultured Elusimicrobiaceae bacterium | reverse complement strand
GTCGCCCTGAAGGGCAAATACCTGGGCCTGGCCGAAACCGGCACAATGCTGAAGGGTTCGCCCGGCGTGAAGACCGGGCTGGACCACCTGGCGGAACTGGGCGTGAACGCCGTGCACATACTGCCCTTCCAGGACTTCGAGAACAACGAGAGTTCCCCGACGTACAACTGGGGCTATATGCCGGTCAACTTCAATTCGCCGGAAGGCTGGTACGCCACCGACCTGCTGGACGATTCGCGCGTAAGCGAGACCAAGGCGATGATAAGCGCGATCCACAAGAAAGGGATAAAGGTAATAATGGACGTGGTCTATAACCACACGGCCGAGATGCCCGGCAGGGCCTTTAACTTCAACGCGCTGGCGAAGGATTATTATTACCGCGTCAAGGACGACGGCACCTACTGGAACGGCTCCGGCTGCGGCAACGAATTCAAGTCGGAATCGCCGATGGGCCGCAAGTTCCTCATCGACAGCCTGCTCCACTGGGTGAACGAATATAAGGTGGACGGTTTCAGGTTCGACCTGATGGGGCTGATAGACGCGGAGACGGTGTTCGAGCTGGTCAGGCGGCTGAAAGAAGTGAAACCCGACATCCTCATTTATGGCGAGCCCTGGGCCGCGGGCTCCACGCCGGTGACCGGCGTCAGCAAAGGCACGCAGCGGTCCAAAGGCTTTTCGGTCTTCAACGACCACCTGCGCGACGCGCTGAAGGGCAGCGTGTTCAACGCCAAGGACCAGGGCTACGTGCAGAACGAAAGCAGGCGCGACGCAGTGATGCGCGGCATAATGGGCGCTATCGACGAATTCGCCGATTCGCCCCTGGAAACGCTGAACTATGTCAGCTGCCACGACAACCACACGCTCTGGGACAGGCTGACGCTTTCCGCCGGCGCGGAAACCCACGCCAACAGGGTCAGGATGGACAAGCTGGCCCAGGCCGTGGTGCTCACCTCGCAGGGCATCCCGTTCCTGCATTCGGGCGAGGAATTGCTGCGCACCAAAAAAGGCGAGGAGAATTCCTACAACCTGCCGGACGAGATAAACAGGATAGACTGGTCCCTGAAAAAAGAGAACCACGGCGTGTTCTCCTATTACCGCGACCTGATAGCCCTGCGCAAGGCCCATCCCGCCTTCCGCATGAAGACGGCGCGCGAGGTGCGCGCGAACCTGAAATTCTACGAAGAGCTGGGTCTGCCGGTGGAAGCGCCCGCCATCGCCTATGTGCTGAACGCGGCCGAGGCCGGAGATTCCTGGTCGCGGATAGCCGTGCTCATCAACCCGTCGAAGACGGCGCGCAAATTCGCGCTGCCGCCCGGCGATTACCAGAAAGCTTTCGACGAAGGCGGCCTTTGCGCCGGGGGGAAGAAATACTCCGGCCACATCGAAGTGCCGCCCATCTCCCTGATGGTGCTGCATAAATAAAGCCGTCACAGGCTCCTTTCTCATAGGCCCTTGGACCCGTTTAATAGCGGGTCCAATGCCTCTATTCGAAAACGCCCGACTATTACTAAACTATCAGTGTTGTTATATTTACGGGAGGAGTCACTGATGAAAAAAGCCGTATGCCTGCTGTCGCTGTTAGCTTTCTCCGCCCCGGCCTTCGCCGGCGGCTTCACGAAACTGGAAAATATGCGCGCCTCCGATATCAGCCTGGGCGCTATAGCGGTGGTCAAGGTTCCTGTCCCGGCCGCCCCGGCGAAACTGGCGAAAGAAGAGACCGTCCCGCAGGACCTCGTCTATAAATTCAACAACGCCGCCAACAGCCTGCGCAGGATGGAAAGCGATATCACCTG
>CAZJUL010000533.1:0-1798 GCA_964549095.1 uncultured Elusimicrobiaceae bacterium | reverse complement strand
GGCCGGGTTCGGCGCGGAGATAATATTCCTGGCCGGGCCGGAGATGAAGGCCGCGGCCGACGAGCTGGCCGGAGCGCCGGCGAAGGTGGTTTACGCGGCCGCCCCGTCGGCCTGGGCCGCGAAACTGAGGCGCCTGATAGCCGGCAAAAAGGGCACTTTCCTGTTGAAGGCCTCGCGGGCAATGAAATTCGAGAAGCTGGTGGAAGGACTATAGGAGCCGCTCAATGCTTTACTACATCCATTTTTTCCGGGACGCCTTCAGCCCGCTCAATGTTTTCCAGTACCTCACTTTCAGGACCGGCGGGGCCATCATAACCTCCTTCCTGGCCAGCCTGCTCATCGGACCCTGGCTGATAGCGAAGCTCCGCTCGTACAAGATAGGGCAGATACAGCGCACCGACGGCCCGAAAAGCCACCTCTCGAAAGAAGGCACCACCACTATGGGCGGGCTGCTGATCTTCATAACGCTGCTGCTGAGCACCCTGCTCTGGGCCAGGCTGGACAACCGCTTCATCCTGCTGCTGCTGTTCACCACCGTCATCCTGGCCTTCACCGGCTGGATGGACGACTACACCAAGCTGGTCCGGAAGAACCCGGCCGGCGCGTCGTCGCGCTTCAAGTTCCTGCTGCAGCTGTTCGTGGCGCTGGCCGTGGCCGGGTACCTGGCCGTCTTCCCGCCCAACCCCGCCTACGCCACCAGCCTCACCATACCCTACACGAAAGAGCTTTACCTGAACCTCGGCTTCCTGTACGCCGCGCTGGTAATGTTCGTCATCATCGGCTCCTCCAACGCGGTCAACCTCACCGACGGGCTGGACGGCCTGGCCGCCGGCTCCATAGTTTTCGCCGCCCTTACCTTCGCCGTGCTGGCCTATTCCGCCGGCAACATCAAGCTGGCCGCTTATTTCAAGATCATTTACGTGGAGGGCGCCGGCGAAATAGCCGTCTTCCTGGCCGCCATGATGGGGGCCTGCCTGGGTTTCCTGTGGTTCAACTCCTATCCGGCCGAGGTGTTCATGGGCGACACCAGTTCCCTGTTCCTGGGCGGCGCCATAGGCGTGGCCGCCATCGCGGTGAAGCAGGAACTGATACTCCCAGTGGCCGGCGGCCTCTTCCTGCTGGAAACGCTTTCGGTCATACTCCAGATGGGCTCCTACAAGCTGCGCAACAAGAAACGCATCTTCCTGATGGCGCCCATACACCACCATTTCGAACTTAAGGGCATAGCCGAGCCGAAGGTGACGGTGCGCTTCTGGATAGCCGGCATAATGCTGATGCTGATAGCGCTGGCGTCGCTGAAGATAAGATAATGTTCATACCGGAAAAGTTCAAGGGCAAAAAAGCGCTTATCATAGGCGCCGGCAAGTCCGGCGTCTGGTGCGCCAACCTGCTGGCCGCGCGCGGCTTCAGGGTGCTGCTGACCGAGAACAAGCCGCGCTCCGCGGTAAGCGCGCGGCTGAAGGAGCTGCGCCGCGGAGTTGAGACGGAAACCGGCGGCCACACCAAAAAGATCTTCGCCTGCGCCTTCGCCGTGAAGAGCCCGGGCCTGTCCCATTCCAACCCGCTCATAGTGAGCCTGAAAAAGCGGGGCGTCCCCGTCTTCAGCGAGATAGAGACCGCGCTGGCTTTCTCGAAGGCGGGGGAACCGCTGGCGGTCACCGGCACCAACGGCAAGACCACCACCACCATGCTGCTGGGCGAAATAATGAAGGCCCACCTTGCAGGGACTCGCGCAACGGCCCGCGTCTGCGGCAATATCGGCACCCCGTTTTGCGCCCAGGTGGATAATATGAAGAAA
>CAZJUL010000532.1:0-1802 GCA_964549095.1 uncultured Elusimicrobiaceae bacterium | reverse complement strand
CCCCCGCCTCTCCCTCCCCCGAAACGCGGACCAGGATAAAAGTCCTTCTGGCCGCCCTGGCGGTGGGCGCCCTGTCCGCGCTCGCCAACCCCTTCGGCTATAAGATCTACACGGTAATGCTCACCCATTACAAGGACCTGGACAAGCTCCAGGCCTGGATAATAGAATGGGCGCCCGCCAGTTTTTCCAATCCTTTCCACCGGCCCTTCGCTTTTTTCCTCGCGGCGGCTTTCGGCTCAATGCTGGCCCTGTTCCTGAAGGAGAAGAAGATAGCCGCCGCGCACCTGCTGGCCGCCGCCTATTTCGGTTACTCCGCCTCCGCCCATACCCGCCACATAGTTTTTTTCAGCGCCGCCGGGCTGGTTTTCTCGCTGGCCGTCCTGGGCGCCCGGGATTGGGGGCTCCGTTCCGCGAAAGCGCGGTACTGGAAACTGCCCCTCGCCGCGGCCGCGTTCCTTTTCCTGGCGGTCGAAGTCTGGCCCCGCTATTACCGGCTGCCGCTGGACTGGGGCAGGCAGGCGCAGGGCGCGGCAGGTTTCCTGAAGGACAGCAAAAGCCGCCTCTCAGGGCTTAAGTTGTACAATCCCTGGAACTGGGGCGGGTATATGGGCTTCTCGCTTTACCCCGATTACCGGGTCTTCCAGGACGGACGCTACCTTTTCCACAAGTACCTGACCGAAACGGATAAGGCGTCCAAAGGGATCGCGGAATGGCATGAGTTCTTCGCGCGACGGGATTTTGAACTGGCCGTCCTTGAAAGAGATCCGCAGAAGCTGGAATTCAAACTGGCGCTGGACGCAAAGGACTTCCGCGCGGTCCTGCGGCCGGCCTACCTGCTCTATATGCCCAGGAACCGCTGGGCGCTGCTCTGGTGGGACGACTACGCCGCCGTCTTCGCGCGCCGTGACAGGGTAGACGCAGCCTGGCTGAAGGAGCGCGAGTTCGTCTTTCTCCGGCCCGGGGACGCCGAGGCAGCCGCGCTGCTGCTCTGTACGGGCGAGTTTAACCGGGAGGACCTTGAAGCCGAAAGGAAGCGGATCATGGGGATGCGGGCCCAGGCCCTTCCGGAAGAGCGGGAATTCGGCTGGTTCCTGGACGAATACCCCGCCTCCTGCAAGAACCTGCTTAGGTAGCCCCGGCCGAAAGCCGGCCCCCTCTTTTCCCTGAGATTTCGCGGGGCTGAATATTTTGCTATACTTAATAGCGGCGGAGGACGGCTGAAAGCGCCGAAAGGCTTCAACCCGTCAGCATCTTTCGCTTTATGTCGTTTTTGGTAGGGTGGCTGAGCGGTCAAAAGCAACGGTCTGTAAAACCGTCGGGCTACGCCCTTCGAAGGTTCGAATCCTTCCCCTACCACCACTTTCCGGAAGGGTGGCCGAGTGGTTGAAGGCGCAGACCTGGAAAGTCTGTATACTCCTAAAGGGTATCAAGGGTTCGAATCCCTTCCCTTCCGCCAGATAAAAACAAAACCCCGCGAAAGCGGGGTTTTGCTTTGACGAGCTTCGCGTCACCAGAGAAAGTAGTCGGATATTCTGAACAGGCGGTAGAGATTTATCACGGCCCCGAGGGATAAGAAAGGGCCGAAGGGGACGCGGTCGAACCGCCCGGCTTTTTTAAACACGATCAAGGCGACGCCGTAGATCGAGCCGAAAAAAGACGCAATTATCAGCGAGGAAAATACGCCCTCGACGCCTGTCAGGGCGCCAACGCCGGCCATAAGGAAAATATCCCCCTCACCTACGGCCTCCTTCTTGTAGATTTTTTTCCCGAGCCAGGCCAGGAGCCAGATCACGGCGGCGCCG
>CAZJUL010000531.1:0-1806 GCA_964549095.1 uncultured Elusimicrobiaceae bacterium | reverse complement strand
CGCCGCGCGCGTTTTCGGTTCCGAGCCGGGCCAGCAGGTCTTCGAAGACCGCGGGGTCCCGGCCGGCGGCTGCGCTGTCGCGCGCCAGTGCCGCGCTGATCTCCGGCAGGGCTTTCAGCTTTTCCGCCTTGCCGGACAATTCGGCTATGCGCCTTTCTTTTTCCGCCAGGCGGTCGCCGGCGCCTTTCAGTTCTTCGCGCAGCGCCTCCAGCCTGGAGTCCTGCAGGGCGCGTGCGTCGATCGCTTCGGACAGGCGGCGCTGCAGGGCGTTCAGCTCCTGCTGGGCCAGGCGGGCCCCGGCGGCCGCCGACATGGCGTCGCGGAGCGCCGCGCCTTCGCGCTTGAGGTCCGCTTTCAGCGCCGAAATTTCAGCGTTCAAAGCCTGTTCCCGCCCGGCGCTTTCGCGCAGGGCGCTCTCAAGGCGGGCCAGCCTGCTTTTCACGGCGTCGGCGTCCCGCCTGCTGAGGGCGCAGGCGTCGGTGAGCTTGACGGACTCTTCCTGGGCGGTCTTCATGGCCGCCCAGAGATAGTCTATCTCCCCGTAAATGTCCGGCGCGCTGCCCTTAGGTGCGTCCATATGGTTTTGTCAGGTCCGGGAAGCTACCCGTTCTCGGCCGGTGCCTTTATCGCTATCTTGCCCTTGCCGCTGAGCTCTATGGCGGCGGCTATCACCCTGGCCCGGGCGCCGATCACCGCGTCCTTTTCCTGGGCCGTTGAGAGCAGGTCCCTCACGATCAGCTTTATGTCCTCGGGGAACAGCCGCAGCACGTTCGTGACGGCCGCGTCGGGGGCGCCCTGCAGCGCCATGGCCCATTCGCGGTAAGGCATCGTCATCACCACCGGCCTCAGGTTCTTGTCCTCGAGCCTGCAGATATCGTCGAAAGTCACCAGCGAATCTTTCAGCCGGCCGGCGCCGGCCGCGTCCACGCGGGCCAGGTTGTCCATGATCTCGGAGCGGTCGCGCCCTTCAGGGATTTCTCCAGCTTCAGCCGCATGGTGTTCTCTATCTCCATCAGTTTTTCCGGCTCAACTGACCTCAGCGCCACCATCCTGGCGGTGACCATCTGGCGCTTCACCGGGTCCAGCGCCAGCAGTATCTTGGAGGAAATATGGGGCTTCCGGTCTGCCATGTTGGCTATGATCACCGCCGCGTCCTCGTCGGTCTCTTCGCCCAGCAGCTCGGCGGCTTCCTTCGGCGGCAGCTTTTCTATGAAATCGAAAGCCGACTGGGAGGTGAGGAGGCCGCCCACGGCCGCCCCGGCTTCCACCTCTATCGTTTCGGGGTATTCGCCCTCTTCCCCAGCCGCGCCCGGCTGTCCCTGCGGGCCCATCCCCTGCCCGCCGGCCAGCGGCTGGCTGGCGAGGGCGTTGGCGCGCGCGTAATCGAAGAAATCCGAGAGCAGCTTGCCGCCCAGCGCGTAGGCGATGAGCAGGACCAGCAGGATCACGACGGCGGCCAGGCCCGAGATGAGCAGCACCCTGCGGCTGTCCGGGGAGTCCAGCAGCGTCTTCCACCAGGGCAGCATATCGGTCTTGTTCACCGACAGGCTGTCGCCCCTCGCGTCGTTCAGGCGCAGCACGTCGGAAACCAGCAGCTTGACGGCCGTGGACTGCGCGTCGGGCACGGACCTGTCGAAGATGATGGACACGCTTATTTTCTTGATCCGGAATTCCGTGGTGTGCTGGGTTTCGGCCTTCTGCTGCTTTATGTACTCCCCGGTCTTTTCCAGGATGGAGACCTGGGCGTAGCCGGGCAGCGCGAGCACCGCATCGGGCGGGGTGCCGGATTCGCTCCGGCTCTTCAGC
>CAZJUL010000530.1:1560-1812 GCA_964549095.1 uncultured Elusimicrobiaceae bacterium | reverse complement strand
GTTCAGCACGGCGCTCCAGAGCACGTTCGGGTCGTTGATATTCCAGCCCAGCTTGAAGACGGAAAGCTTGCCCGCCTCCGAAGCCAGGTTCCACGCGCCGGCCAGGCCGCCGTCGATGTGCAGCAGCAGGTACCCCGCCACCGCGCCGCCCGCGACGAAGAAAGTTATAGCCTCGAAAGTGCCGGTCCACATGACCGCCTTGATGCCGCCGAAACCGATAAAGACCACGCTGATGACCGTGAAAAAAACTAT
>CAZJUL010000530.1:1223-1550 GCA_964549095.1 uncultured Elusimicrobiaceae bacterium | reverse complement strand
TCCCAGCCCATGATGACCGACACCGCCAGCGAGGCCGCGTAAAGCCGCACCCCGGAGGCGAACAGCCGCGTGACAAAGAAGAAGGAGGAGCCGGCGTACTGCGTCCCGGCGCCGAACCGGTGCTTCAGGAACTCGTAGATAGTGGTGCAGTTGAACTTGTAGAAGGCCGGGATGAAGACGAAGGCGATCAGGATGCGCGCCGCGGCCGAACCGATGAAGAACTGTATGTACTGCCAGTTCTCGGCGTAGCCGATGGGCGGGATGCCCACTATGGTCATCGCGCTGATCTCGGTGGCGACGAAGGAAAGCGTGGCCACCCAGACCGGG
>CAZJUL010000530.1:258-1190 GCA_964549095.1 uncultured Elusimicrobiaceae bacterium | reverse complement strand
AGGAAATAATCCTTGGTGTCGGCCTCGTCCTTTCCCTTGAAATAAGAAATGACGAACAGGAGCGCCACCGCTCCCGCGACGATGGCGTAGTCGGCGAAGGCCAGGCCGGTGATCCGCTGCAGGGCCGCCGCGCCGTCCATTATTTCCGTCCCCGGGCGGGTTTAGCGGACTTTTCCCCTTTTTTTATCTTGTTCCATTCCACCAGCACTTCGGCGGGCGTCTTAAAGCTCTTGTCGCCGAACACGTGCGGGTGGCGCCGGACCAGCTTGGAATTTATGTGCTTTATCACGTCGCGTATGCCGAAGCGCCCGGCCCTGGCGGCCAGCGCGCTGTGGAACACCACCTGCAGCAGCACGTCGCCCAGCTCCTCTTTGAGGTTCTCCCAGTCTTTCTTGCGCACGGCGTCGGCCACCTCGCCGGCCTCCTCGTGCAGGTATTTTATCAGGGTCCGGTGCGTCTGTTCCCGGTCCCAGGGGCAGCCTTTCTCGCTGAGCAGGATGTCCATTATCCTGACGAGGTCTTCGAAGCGCCGGCTTTTACGGAGCCGGCTCCTTTGGGGGTGGGTTTTCGGATTTTTTGCCATAAGATTAATAAAAGTATATAATTTACTCCGGTCCAACGACAAATTTCATCGATTCACGATATCCGGAGGGGACATGGTCACTGCGGAAGAGCGGAAGTCCGGGCGCGAGTACAGCGTGCTGGACAAGGGCTTCGTCAGGCTGGTGGATTTCATGGGCGGCGACCAGCGGGCCGTCGAGTCGGCCAGGGTCACTTTCGGCTCGAAGTCCAAGGGCCCGGAAAAGGACAGGCGGCTGGTGGAATACCTGCTGGCCCACGGGCATCACACGCCTTTCGAGCACAGCGTCTTCCAGTTCCACATCAAATGCCCCATCTTCGTGGCCAGGCAGTGGATGCGCCACCGCATAGCC
>CAZJUL010000530.1:0-248 GCA_964549095.1 uncultured Elusimicrobiaceae bacterium | reverse complement strand
ATAACGAGATAAGCCCCCGCTACACCGAAGTGCAGGACGAATTTTACACGCCCGCGGAGTTCCGCGCGCAGGACACCATAAACCGCCAGGGCTCGCTGAAGTCCCCCGCCCTGAAGACCGCGCAGCTGCTGGCGGTCTACAAAGAGTCCATCGAGGCCTCCTACGCGGCCTACAGGAAACTGCTCGAAGCCGGCGTAGCCCGCGAGATGGCCAGGGCGGTACTGCCCGTGGCCCAGTACACGCAGTTC
>CAZJUL010000529.1:0-1824 GCA_964549095.1 uncultured Elusimicrobiaceae bacterium | reverse complement strand
GGCCCTCGCTGGCCAGGCGGTTCGTGAAAAGGACCTGCCCTATGCCCAGGGTGTGGAGCGTGCTGCCGTACAGGACTATTTCCTTCGTTTCGGTCAGGGCCACGTCCTCGAAGGAAACATTCTTCCCTTTGACGTCTATGACCAGCGTGGTCCCCTGCCCCAAAACCCTGGCCAGCAGGTTTATCAGCCGGTCGGTGATCGGCTTTACGGCGGGATGCCCGGGCTGGTAAAGGCTGGTCATCTTGGCGCAGGGCATGAGGGAGCCGATGAAGCCCTCTATGGCGGCTTTCTTTTTATTGAGCGCTGCTTTGTCGTCGGCTGTCTCGGCCATAAATGCTGTCCGCCGCGGGCGTGAAGCCCTGTCCGGCTCAGAAAAAGCCCGTGATATTCCCTTCGGCGTCTATGTCTATGTTCTCTGAAGCCGGCCGCTCCGGCAGGCCGGGCATGCGCATAATGTCGCCGGTTATAGGTATAAGGAAGCCCGCCCCGGAAGCGATCTCTATCTGGCGCACCGTGACTATGAAATCCTTGGGCCTGCCGAGCAGGTCCGGGTTGTCCGACAGGGATTTCTGCGTTTTAGCTATGCAGACCGGCAGCCTGTCCAGGGCCAGCTTTTTTATCTTTTCCAGGTCTTTTTTGGCCCTCGGGGTATAGTCTATGTGCTTCGCGCCGTACATCTTCCCGGCTACGGCTTCTATCTTTTTTTCCACGGACCAGTCCCATTCGTAAAGGGGCTGGAAGCCGCAGGCCTGGCTTTCGAGGGCCTTCAGGACCAGCCCCGCCAGCTCAAGCGCGCCTTCCCCGCCCTTGCCCCAGACGTCGGCCACCGCGACGGGAACGCCCAGCGCGGCGCATCTCTCTTTTACCACGGCCAGCTCCTCCTCCGTGTCGGAGGAGAACAGGTTCAGCGCGACAACTGGCGCTATCCGGAACTGCTTCATGTTCTCCACGTGCTTTTCCAGGTTCTCCAGCCCCCGGCGCACGGCCGCCGGGTCGGGGCGGTTTATCTCCTTCAGCGGGATCCCGCCGTGGTATTTCAGCGCGCGCACGGTGGCCACCAGCACGGCCGCGCCCGGGCACAGCCCGGCGTAGCGGCATTTTATGTCGAAGAATTTCTCGGCGCCCAGTTCAAAAGCGAAGCCCGCCTCGGTCACTACGCAGTCGGAAAGGCTCAGGCCCATGCGGGTGGCTATTATGGAGTTGCAGCCGTGCGCGATGTTGGCGAAGGGTCCGCCGTGTATGATGGCCGGCGTTCCCTCGGTGGTCTGCACCAGGTTCGGCTTTATGGCGTCTTTGAGCAGCGCGGCCATCGCGCCCGCGGCCTTCAGGTCCCGCGCGTAGACCGGCTTCCTGTCGTAAGTGTAGCCGATGAAGATATTGCCCAGCTTCTCTTTCAGGTGCGTCAGGTCGTCCGAGAGGCACAGCACGGCCATCACTTCCGAAGCGGCCGTGATGTCGAAGCCGGTCTCCCGCGGCACCCCGGACATGGTGCCGCCCAGCCCCACTATGATGTTCCGCAGCGAGCGGTCGTTCATATCCATCACGCGGCGCCAGGCCACGGTGCGCGGGTCTATGCCGAGGTTGTTTTCCTTATTCTGTACATTGTTGTCTATTATCGCGGCCAGCAGGTTGTGGGCCTTTTCGATGGCGGAGAAATCACCGGTAAAATGGAAGTTTATGTCCTCGGTCGGCAGCACCTGCGAGCGGCCGCCGCCCGTGGCCCCGCCCTTCACGCCGAAAACCGGGCCCAGCGACGGCTCGCGCAGCACCACGGAGGGTTTCTTTCCCCGGCGGGTCAGGCCCAGCGACAGGCCGATGGAGACG
>CAZJUL010000528.1:0-1826 GCA_964549095.1 uncultured Elusimicrobiaceae bacterium | reverse complement strand
AGCGGCAATGACTCCATAGCGGTCAGCAGTTTCCACGCCCACAGGGAAATAGGTTCCACGGACTGCCCGGGCGACCTGCTTTACGCGAAAATGCCGGCCCTGAAAGAGCTGATCTACGCGCGCCCTGTCCCGGCCGCAGCCGGCCCGGTAGCCCCCGAAGCCGCCGCGGCGCCCGCGGCCGCGCCTTCCCTCCGCCAGCTGCGCGAATGCGCAATACCCGGCCAGTTCCGTTAGCTCAGGGGCTTTCCCCAATACATAAAGCGTCCCGCCGGTAAAGGCGGTATTATTGCGTTACGGCGGCGGACGCCGTTTTTTTTATTTTATCGCTTTTCGGCGGCTACAAGGTCCCGGAAGGTTTCGCGGCGGCGTATCAGCCGCCAGGAACCGGGACCGGTTATCAGGGCCTCGGCGGCCCTGGGCCTGGAATTATACTGCGAGCTCATGGAAAATCCGTAAGCCCCGGCCGACAGCACCAGCAGCGCGTCGCCCTGCGAGGGCATCGGCAGCCTGACATTGAGCGCCAGGAAATCGCCGCTTTCACAGACGGGGCCGGCCAGGTCGAATTTGACGAGCGGGCCCTTCTTTTTTTCCAGGGCGGCCACAGGGTGTTTCGCCCCGTAAAGGGCCGGGCGTATCAGGTCGTTCATGGCGCCGTCGGTGATGACATATTTCTTTGAGCCGCTGGCTTTCCTGTAAAGGGTCGTAACCGCCAGCGCGCCGGCGGACGCCACCAGCGACCTGCCCGGCTCCAGTATCAGCCGCAGGCCTTGCAATTTCCCCATCTCGCCCGCGATGGCCTTCGCCAGGAGCGAGGGCGAAAGCATATCGCCGCCTTCCCTTCCTCCCCAGCCGCCGCCGATATCCATATATTGCAGCGGTACGCCTTTTTCGCGCAGCGCCCTCACGAAAGCGCCCGCCTCGGCCAGGGCCAGCAGGTAAGGCCGCGCCGAGTGGATCTGGGAGCCCAGGTGGAATTGCAGGCCGACCGCCTGCAGGTGCCTGGAGGCCGCGGCGAAAGCGTAAAGCGCGCGGGCCTCTTTAAAACTCACGCCGAACTTGGTCCCGAGCTTGCCGGTAGCGATATATTTATGCGTGTGCGGGTCCACGTCGGGATTTATGCGCACCGACACCGGCGCTTTTATTTTCAGGCGGGCGGCTATGGCCTCCACGGCGCGCAGCTCCTCCATCGATTCGGCGTTGATGAAGAGTATGCCGGCGCGGAGCGCGGCGGCTATTTCTCCGGCGGTCTTGCCGACGCCGGAAAAGATGACGCGGCCCGGCTTGAACCCGGCCTTGAGGGCCCTGTACAGTTCGCCGCCGCTGACCACGTCCGCCCCGGCCCCGTTTTCGGCCAGGATGGCCGCGATAGCCCCGCTGGAATTCGCCTTCATCGCGTAGCAGAACAGCGGGTCAAAGGCGGAAAACGCTTTTTTATAGGAATTAAGGTTGTCGAGTATTTTCGGGCGGGAGTAAATGTAGACCGGCGTGCCGGTCTTTCGTATTATCTGTTCGACGAGTTTTGAAGGGAAGGTATCATTTATCATAAATTTTAGGCCGCCCGGCCTTTAAAAGCCCTGGCGGCCTGATTGGAACCAGCGTTCTTTAAATAGTTTGCGCGGGGCGGTACCTGTGGAAACCTTGAATTGTGTCGTCCGCCTTCGGCGGACTCCACCCGAACCCGCCTGATAGCGGGTTCGAGCCCGCCCCGCCCGGCCTGTCCTTTACTGTTCCGCCTTAAATAGTTTGCGCGGGGCGGGACTCGAACCCGCAAGCCGTTAGGCACACGCCCCTCAAACGTGCGTGTCTACCAGTTCCACCACCCGCGC
>CAZJUL010000527.1:0-1827 GCA_964549095.1 uncultured Elusimicrobiaceae bacterium | reverse complement strand
ACCTTTACGGGGGCACGCTGTTCACGGCTTTCGCTTTCAACTGGGTGATGAACTGGTGGGTGCTCACCTCCATAGCCGGCGGCGTGATGCCCGACCACCACGTGATGCTCTTCGCGGACTGCTGCTTCCTGCTCATCTTCGCCGCGATGACCTACGGCTCGGCTTCTTCAGCGGGCTGCTGTTCGCTTTCCTGCTGATCATCGACCTGATGTATGTCTTCAAGATCATAGCGGGCCTGACCGGCACCGCCGCGCTGGCCCTGCCCATAGCCGCGCTGACGATAGCGCTGGGCCTGCTCTCCCTCTGGATAGCTTTCGCCCTGCTGATAAACCCGGCCGCCGGGCGCAGGGTGTTCTGGTTCCCCGGCCCGGTCTACAGCCCCGCACCGCCCGCAAAAAAAGCCTGATAGCGCGTCCCGGCGCCTTTCGACGGAGCGCCGCCGCTGCCCTTTATACCCGCCTTTATATTTAGTATTATATACGCAAGGTCTTCCCTCAACTGACCCTGTCCCGCGCGGGACCATTCCAACCCAGGAGCATTATTACTATGTCCAAGTCGGCAACGATCAGGAAACCCAAAACTTCCAATAAATCTATGAAGATCTCAAAAGCTGTTTACTTCTTCGGCGGCGGCAAGGCCGAAGGCAAAGAATCGATGAAGAACCTGCTCGGCGGCAAGGGCGCCAACCTCGCCGAGATGGCCGGCCACCCCGACCTGAAGCTCCCCGTCCCCCCCGGCTTCACGCTGACCACCGAGGTCTGCACCTATTACTGGGCCAACAAACGGACCTATCCCAAGACTTTAAAGGACGATGTCGCGAAGAACCTGGCCAGGATAGAAGCCCTGACCGGCAAAAAATTCGGCGACCCCGCCAATCCGCTGCTCGTCTCCGTGCGCTCCGGCGCCCGCAAATCCATGCCGGGCATGATGGAAACCATCCTTAACTGCGGCCTGACCGAGGCCACCATACCGGGCCTGATCAAGCTGACCAGGAACCCCCGCTTCGTGTACGACGCGTACCGCCGCCTGATCATGATGTACTCCGACGTGGTCATGGAAAAGGCCGCCGGCATAGAGCCCAAGGACGATATGGGCATCCGCAAGCAGCTGGACAGGATGCTGGGCGAAGTGAAAGCGCGGAAGGGCTACAAGTCCGACACCGACCTCACCGACCAGGACCTCAAGAAGCTGGCCGCGCAGTTCAAGCTCAAGGTGAAGGAAGTCCTGGGCAAGGAATTCCCCGACGACCCGATGGAACAGCTCTGGGGCTCCATTGGCGCGGTGTTCGCTTCCTGGATGGGCAAGCGGGCCATCTCCTACAGGCGCATCGAAGGCATCCCCGAAGAATGGGGCACGGCCGTCAACGTGCAGTCGATGGTCTTCGGCAACATGGGGAACGACTCCGCCACCGGCGTGGGCTTCACCCGCAACCCCGGCACCGGCGAGAACGCCTTCTACGGCGGATTCCTGGTGAACGCGCAGGGCGAGGACGTGGTGGCGGGCATCCGCACCCCCAACCCGATAAACGAATCCAGCCGCAGCGACCAGTCGAAGAAGCTCAAGTCGCTCGAGCAGCTTATGCCCGAGGCCTACAAAGAGCTGTACGGGATACGCTGCAAGCTCGAGAAGCATTACCGCGACATGCTGGACATAGAATTCACGATAGAGAACAAGACGCTCTACATGCTGCAGTGCCGCGTCGGCAAGCGGAACGGCCCGGCCGCCGTGCGCATGGCGCTGGACATGCAGAAGGAAAGGCTCGCCACGAAGGAAGAGGCGGTGATGCGCGTAACCCCCGACCAGCTGGACGAACTCCTGCACCCCATC
>CAZJUL010000526.1:0-1835 GCA_964549095.1 uncultured Elusimicrobiaceae bacterium | reverse complement strand
CAGGACTGGCCCGAACCCGGGTTAAGACGGAAGAGATGAATTTATGTTCATAGCGAAAGTGGTAGGCAACGTGTGGGCTACCCGCAAGCATCCCCAGCTGAAGAGCGCGACGCTGCTGCTGGTCAAGGCCATGGACCCCTGCGATAAAAGCAAGTTCACTGGGGACACAACGCTGGCGGTGGACGGCGTCGGCGCCGGCCCCGGCGACGTGGTCCTTGTAGTGGACGAGGGCGGTTCGGCCCGGAAAGTGCTCGGCAACCCCAAATGCCCGGTCAGGACGGTGGTCTGCGGAATAGTGGACCAGGTCAGCTGCCGCGGCGAGGATAAAAAATATGCGTGACGACGAGATAAAAAAGATAGCGGAAGAGGTGGCGAAAATTTTAAGGGCCGGCGGCATGGGCGCCCCGGCGAAATGGGCCATGCCGGGCGACTCCGTCAGCATAGGCACGGCGGGCAAGGTGTTCCAGAACCCGCTGGTGAACAGGCCGGGGGCCGCCCCCAAGGCCTGCCCGACCTCCGGCAAGGACTGCTCTTTCGAAGAGAACACCTGCAGCCCCACCTGCCAGCGCTGCAACCCGCTCAGCAACTACAGCGCCCAGCAGGTAAAAGCCATGGGCGTGGAGCGCGTCAGCTTCTGCAATCCCAACCAGGACAGCACCTCCATCGCCGGCATGATAGACCATACCCTGCTGAAGGCCAACGCGACGCAGGAAGAGATAGGCAAGCTCTGCGAGGAGGCCCGCAAATACCATTTCGCCTCCGTCTGCGTAAACCCGGGCTACGTGGCGATGTCGGCGCGGCTCCTCAAGGGCAGCGGGGTGATGGTATGCACCGTGATAGGTTTCCCGCTGGGCTCTACAACGCCGACCGTGAAAGCCATAGAGGCCCGCGACGCCATGGCGAACGGGGCCGATGAGATAGACATGGTGATAAATATCGGCGCGCTGAAATCCGGCAACGACCACCTGGTGCTCGAGGACATCAAGGCCGTCAGGGAAGCCACGCGCGGCAAGACGCTCAAGGTCATCATCGAGACCTCTTACCTTACCAAGGATGAAAAGGTGCGCGCCTGCAGGATGTCCAAGGAAGCCAACGCTGATTTCGTGAAGACCTCCACCGGTTTCGGCACCGGCGGGGCCACCGTCGAGGATGTGGCGCTTATGCGCGCCACCGTGGGACCCGAGATGGGCGTTAAAGCTTCGGGCGGCATAAAGGACGCGAAGGTGGCCGAAGATATGATCAAGGCCGGGGCGACCAGGCTGGGCACGAGCGCCAGCATCGCCATAGTCTCCGGCGGGCAGGCGGCGAAAGGGCAGTACTGAGAATGAGCGGGATTTTTTAATTGATCTGAACTTTCGGAGGATAAAATGTCAGAACCTAAAAACGCGCTGGGCTTGATAGAGACCAAAGGCTTCATAGGCATGATAGAGGCCTCGGACGCGATGGCGAAGGCCGCCAACGTGAAGCTTATCGGCTACGAGAAGATCGGCTCCGGTTTCGTGACCACGCTTTGCGTAGGCGAAGTGGGAGCTGTGCGGGCCGCCGTAGAAGCCGGCGCGGCAGCCGCGCAGAAGGTGGGCGAACTGGTGGCCATGCACGTGATACCGCGGCCGCACGACGACCTGGACAAGTACATCGCCAAGATCTCGGTAAAGGCGTAAAGAGCTCCATAAGGGCGGCTTTCCGCGAAACCTTACTGCCGCCCGGGTACGGTTTTCAGGGGACACCCGGTGTCTTCCGCTCGGCGAAGAACCTGTTCGAATGAATTGTGCTGCGCACCCGTCGCGCACACAGTGCGCTCCTCAAACATTCTTCGCCGGTTCCTAATGATAGGA
>CAZJUL010000525.1:0-1835 GCA_964549095.1 uncultured Elusimicrobiaceae bacterium | reverse complement strand
TTCGACGCTGTCATTTCTGTGGATACCATGGAACATCTCTACAGCCCTAAGCAGTTCACAGCGAGATGCTTCGAGGCCCTGCGGCCGGGCGGCGTGCTTATCGTGACCGTTCCGTATTGGGGGTACCTGAAAAACGTGCTTTTCGCCCTGACTGGCAGGATGGATGCGCACCTTACCGCGCTTTGGGAAGGCGGGCATATCAAGCATTGGTCCCGGAAGACCCTGACCGCATTAATGACCAGGGCGTCCTTCCGGGTGATCGCTTTCGAGGGCTGCGGCCGTCCCGTACCGTTCTTATGGAGTTCGATGATGATGGTGTTCCGTAAACCGGAATTATAGGGGAACCGATCCAATGTTTTTCTACCTGGCCAAAATATACGCATGCATTTGCTGGCGCGTACAGGGTGTGTTTGGTGTAAATCTCCGCGGGCTCGGGTTTGCTCTGCGTCTTATACGAGCGGACCGGGTCCTCTCCGTAATGGGCGTGAAAATGTACTTCAACCATAAAGTGGCAACCTCGTACGCCAATCCGATAACAGGTATATGGAACGAGCCTGAAACCCACCTGCTGCTGAATCACGTGATCCCGCTCCTGCCCGCCGAAGCCGCTTTCATAGACGTGGGTGCTAATGTCGGGGAAATGGTGGCGGATGTCACGCGGCATAAGAATATCGTTAAGATCATCGCTTTCGAACCCGTACCCGAATGCGCCCGCGCTATCCGTGAGACTTTAAGCCTGAACGGATATAAAAATTACCAGGTCATAGAGAAACTTGCCGGGGAGAAGACAGCGTCCGTAAAATTCTCCACTGACGGCAGGAACAGCGTGGGCTCGTCCGTTTACAGCGCGGAATCCGCCGGTTCCGCCAGCGAAGTCCAGATGACCACGCTCGACAGCGAAACGGCGGGGCTCCCCGCGCACGCGGTCCTGCTTATAGATGTGGAAGGTTACGAGCCGGCGGTGTTGAAGGGGGGGGCGCGGTTTATCAGGGAAAAACAGCCGCTGATAATCTTCGAATATAATGCGATCAGCAAAAAACACTATGCGCTCTCCGATATAAGAAAGATCCTGGGAGATGGCTACGCCATCTATCGTCTCCGGCCGGACGGAAGGCTGGACCAGGAGATGGGCAACACGTGGAATTGCGTCGCTGTTCCCGGGAAAACAGTTTTTGAAACCATATGCGGCGATATTATCGTTAATGCCGCCGGAAGTAAATCCGTCTGAAAGAAGTTAGCTGCTATACAGGTTTGGACAACGATGAACTCGCAAATCAATATCGGCATAGATGCGTCGAACATCAGGGGCGGCGGCGGGATCACCCATTTAAGCCGCCTTCTTGACGCCGCGTCACCGGAAAAGAGCGCTTTCGGGAGAATTACCGTCTGGAGCGGAGCGAAGACTTTGGCGGATTTACCCGCAAAGCCCTGGCTGGAAAAAGTCCATATCCCTTTACTGGATAAAGCCCTTCCTGCACGGGTTTTCTGGCAGCAGTTCCTGTTGGCTGGTCAGTTGAAACAGAGAAAATGCGATATTTTGTTCTCGCCGGGGGGGACTATTCCCTTCTGCTCGCCAGTCCCCGTAGTCACAATGTCGCAGAACCTGTTGCCTTTCACGCCGGAGGCGGTCGGGCGCTATCCTTTGCTTTCCCCGTTCCGGGTGAAGCTTGCACTGTTAAGAAAAGCGCAGGGCTACTCCATCAGGAACGCCGATGGTGTGATATTCCTGAGCGCCTATGCCATGGAGACCGTGCAGGCCGCAATTTCCGGTTGCCGGGGAAGAACGGCAATGGTCCCGCACGGAATAGAAGAAAGGTTTTTCTGCGAACCCCGAC
>CAZJUL010000524.1:0-1840 GCA_964549095.1 uncultured Elusimicrobiaceae bacterium | reverse complement strand
TAGACTATTCCAGCGACCCGCTCCACGCTTTCTCGAACGCGGTCTATATGTTGGACCTTACCACCTCGGTCGCGGCCGGCAGCGCGCAGTCCTATACGCTTGCCGGCCTGCTGGGCAACGCCACCTATTCGGTCACGGTATATATAGGGGACGAAGTGCCGAATTACAGCGGGCTTTCCCAGATAGGGGAGGTCCTGACCAAAGCTTACCAGCCGGCGCTGACCGCTTTTTCGGCGATAAGCACCGGCAGCTTCACCGCCTCGTTCGGCGCCAATAACGCCTCCGGCACCGAATATTACGTGGACATAGCCACTTCCTCCGATTTCGCGGTCGCCGTAAGTTCCGGCTGGACGGCTTCACTTGCGATCGATTTCAGCGGCCTGCAGCCGAGGACCACCTATTACGCGCGCGCCAAAGCCAGGAATTCTGCCGGCGCGGAAACCGCGTACGCCTCCTTCGGCAGCGTGCTGCTGGACCAGTATCCCGGGACCTCCGCGCCCAGGCCCCCGCTGGCCGAAGGCTCCTACTCGGGCGGCTCTTTCACGCTCTCCTGGAACGCCGTAGCGCGGGACGTTTCCGGCGGGGCCATCAACATAAAGAAATACGAGATCCATGAAAGCTCGGTCATAGGCGGGCCGCTGCAGCCGGTTGCCTCGGTCTCCAGCGCAACCTTCAGCTGGAGCGCCGCGGTGAGCGCCGCCAGGAGGTACTCGGTCGTGGCCGTGGACGAGTACAACAACGCCGGGGCGGGCTCGGCCTGGATAAAGAACACCAACGGCTCCGCCGCGGTCGTGTCCGACGACGGGAAAGCTTTCCTGGATATGTCCAAGGCCGTCAGCGATTCGCTCAGGGCGCTGAGCCTCGCGCCCGTCCTGTCCCGCCAGCCCGGGCTTGAGACCGGGGACACGCTGTCCGCCTATAAACTCTATTTCAGGGACGGGAGCTATAACGACGTCCTTTACAGGGACTTCCCCGGGGAAGTGTCGCTGACGCTGCCTTACGCCGCGGGTTCCTCCTTCGGCGGGGTCCTGGTGGGGCCGCGGTCGGCCTACGACCACGCGGTCTATCTGGATAACGGCGTAGAAGAGGTGGGCGTGGGGGGCATCGTCGATCCTTCTCTCGGCACTATCTCGCTGACGGCCGGGAAGGCCGGCATTTTCAGGGTCAGGCCGGCCGCCAGGCCGGAATCCTTCAGGATCACGCAGACCGTGCCCAGGAAGATCTTCACCCCCAACGGCGACGGGATCTGGGACGATTTCAACATAGTTTACGATAACCCGCAGGCGCTGGAGATCACCGACGCCAAGGTGTTCGACCTCTCGGGCGCCAGGGTGGCCGACCTCAGGGCCGGCGGGGCCTACGGCGCCGACTCCCTGCATTGGGACGGCAAAGGGGCCGGCGGAGGGAAAGCGCTGTCGGCCGTTTATATCTACCAGTTCAGGGCCGGCGAAAAATATTATAACGGGACCGTGGTCCTGGCGCGCTGACCGTTCACCTCCCGGTGAGCGCCCGTTCCGATAGCGGCCGGCTCCCGGCCTCATCACCCGGTCCCCATACCACCATAACGCCGTCCGCCTCAGGCGGATGGAAAAAGATTTTTATGTTTGGGTAACATTTATGAAACACTTAAAGGGTAAGATTAACATGAAAGCGGTAAATTTCATGCACTTTTTATCCAGGCGGTCGATAAATTTCGCTGTTTGCTGTTCGCTGGCGGGCGCCATCGCGGTTATGACATTTATGAACACTCAAGCGCAGGCGGGTTTCAATGACAGCGGCCTCGGGGCCCGTACGGCGGGCATGGGGCAGGCTTTCTCCGCCGTTTCCAACGACGCGAACG
>CAZJUL010000523.1:0-1848 GCA_964549095.1 uncultured Elusimicrobiaceae bacterium | reverse complement strand
TCACCATCAGCTGGCTGCTCCCCGCCGGCGGGGCCGACGGCTACGACGCGGAAGGCTCCAGCACGAACTTCGGCGGCGGGGACCTGGCGTCCGAAATGACCTCCCAGGGGCTGCAGCTCAGCCTGACCATCGGCGGGCTGGCGCCGGGCACGACTTATTTTTTCAAGGTGGCCAGCCGCAACTGGCAGGGAGACAGGAACTACGCGTCCATCATCGCCACGGTGACGCCCGGCGGCATGCCGGCCAGGCTGCTGGCCGCGGCCCCCCACGCCGTGTCGCGCGCGGTAACTTTGACCTGGGCTAATCCAACCAACCACATCCCGCAAAAAGCGCTGGTCCTGCTGAGCGTCAACCCTGTCAGCGCCGCTGTTGTGAACGGGATGGCGTTCTACCCGGGGCAGATGCTGAACGACGGTTCCATAGTCCGCTTTAACGGCAAGGCCAACAGCTTCACGGATTCGGGGCTGACGCTGGACATCCCGTATTATTACCACGTGTACAACCAGTACAACAACCTGACTTATTCGATAAGCGTGTCCACCTCGGTCTTCCTGGACCTGCCGCCGCTGGCGCCCGCCGGGCTGGCCGCCGCCGTGAACGCGGACCGCACGCAGGCGGTCATCAGCTGGAGCAATGTTACCAGCAACTCGGACGGCTCCTCTTTCCTGGCGCCGTCTTCCCCGCAGGCCGTGGAGCTGGTGCAGTATCGGGTGGACCGGGCCACCACCGCGGCCAGCGCCACCTGGGTCGCCCTCGCCACCGTACCGGCCGCTTCGCTGAGCTATACCGACTCGCTGCCCGATCCCGACCAGACTTATTTCTACCGGGTTTCGGCCATAGACTCCCTGGGAACGCAGGAGACCGCGATGGCCGTGGATACCGAGCAGCGCCGCTTCGCCATCGCCTCGGACGGCGTGACCCGCCTGCAGATCCCCAAAGAACTCGGCGGCGAACTGCTGGCCGCGGCGAACGCGCAGGGCAAGGACCTGATCATACGCGCCGTGGAAGAACCCGCCGGCGACGTCCCCACGGCCGTAAAGTCCGTGCGCTTCGAGGCCGTGATCACCCCGGACAACACGGTCGTCACCGATTTCCAGTTCGACAGGCCGGAGCTGTCCGTCGTGATGGGCTACGAAGTGGCGGGCGGGCAGGTGGTTGCTTCCGGCGGGCGGCGCGTCCCCGGCGTCTCGGTGTCTGCGGCCGAAGCCCCGCAGGGCCTGGGTATGTACTGGCACAACGGCGACAAGTACGTGAAGCTCTACGGCTCGGTGAACCCGGCCGACCAGACCGTCTCGGTGCGCACCTCGATGATGGGCAGCTACCAGCTCAGGACGCTGTACCGCGACAGCGGCGTCAGCTTCGACATCTCCAACCTGAACCACAAGGCCATCACCCCCAACGGCGACGGGCTTAACGACACCTCGGTCTTCACTTTCGACAACCCGCGCGATTCCGCCTTCTCCGGCAAGATCTACGACCTGAGCGGCGCCTTCGTTGCGGATATGACCCCGGGCCCCGTGTCGAACAGCCTGCAGTGGAACGGCCGCGCCGGCGGGCGCGCGGTGGCCAGCGGCGTGTACGCGTACCAGATAAAAGCGGAGAACAAGGTCTTTAACGGCACTTTGATGGTGATAAAGTAGGGAAGGGTCTAAGGGTTTGAGGTGCTAAGGGTTGAAGGGAGCAGAGGCAGAAGTATGAAATTCACGGCAAGGAAAACACGGAAGAGCGCGAAGATCGCGAACGCGATGCGGTCCTTTGCCGCTTCCCTGTCCGCCGCCTTTGTCCTTTTCTGCGCCGCGCTTTCCCCCCTCCACGCCGCTTACGAGGACCTCGGGGCCGGCGCGCGGG
>CAZJUL010000522.1:0-1855 GCA_964549095.1 uncultured Elusimicrobiaceae bacterium | reverse complement strand
AAGGTGATGTCCAGCGGCGAATCGGGCAACCAGGGCGTGGTGGCCATACTGGTCCCGTACCTCGTCGGCAAAGCCTTCAAAACCGGCGAAACAAAAGTGTTGAAAAGCATAGCGCTGTCCCACCTGGTGAATTCCTACATAAAGGTCTTTACCGGCGAGCTGGCCCCTATCTGCGGCTGCGCCGTGGCGGCCGGCGTGGGCGCCTCCGTGGCCATAGTCTACCAGCAGAGGGGAGCCGACCTGAAAGCGGCCGCGCTGGCCGTGAACACCGTCATAAGCGACATAGGCGGCATGCTCTGCGACGGCGCCAAGAGCGGCTGCGCCCTCAAGGTCGCCTCGTCGGCCGATTCGGCCATACGGGCGGCGTATATGGCCGTGAACGGCGAAGGGATAACGGAGCTGGAAGGTTTCATCGGCGCCACCCCCGAGGAGACCATTAAGAACATCGCGCGCATTTCCAAATTCGGCATGGATAAGGTGGACCGCATAATCCTGGACATAATGTCCGCCAAAGGCCGCGCGCTGGCGGCGAAGGCGAAAAGATGAGCGCCTATTCGGTCATCCATAAAGACCCTTTTCACTCGGCGGAGAAGACCGCGGAATTCCTTGCCGGCGAACTCGGGCTTTCGAAAGAGGACGCGGCGGAGGCCTACCGGAGCCGGACCGGCTTCCTGCTGGAAAGCGCCGGGCTTGAAAAAGCGTCCGCCTTCAACCTGCGGGCCTCGGCCGAGGGCTTCGCCACCGCGCTGATAAACGACGACGACCTGGCCGCCCTGCCAACTGCCGTGCCGATAAGCAAAATAGAGTTCGGGACTTCCGAGGTCTATTATACCGCCGGGGCCGTGAAACACCGCGTGCCGGTGGAAGGACTGCGCCTGCTGGCCCTGCACGCGGTCGACGTGGAGGTAGCCCCTTACGAGCCGCTGCACCACGAAGCCACGCTGTTCGAGTCCATCCGCAACAGGTATTTCCCCTTCAAGATACCCATCAAGTTAGACGACAAACCAACGCCGCCCCCGAACGTGAAGACCAAGGACACCGTCTTCACGGCGGATATAATAGTGCGCGGCCCTGAACTCCTGCGCCTGACCTGGACCTACGACGCCTTCGATTATTCCGGGCTGGGCGCCAAAAAGACCTACTCCAGCCTTGAGAACCTCCGGCTGCTGTTCAGCGAATTAGCTGCCTTCTGCTTCAAAGCCGGCAAGAACCGCCTGCTGGCCGCCTTCCTGAAAAAGGAACCCCTGGCGCCTTTCCGCACCGCCTCCGCCGCCGCCCACGAAAAAGAACTCCGCTGGCTCCTGACCATAGGCCCTAAGCCGGAAATTAAAGTATAAATATTGCTTTGAAACTTTCGGCTACCGGTAGGTTTTCTCCGAACGGCGGCGGAGGGCCAAGAGAACTACTCTGCGGTGCTCATCGTCAACGTCGTAAAGGATCCTGTAATCTCCGACCCGGATGCGGTACTGCGCCAGGAAAGCGAAAACGCGGATGGGCGGGCGCAATGCTTTCATCTTTTTCCCCTTCGGCCGGGGCTCGTCGCCGAGGGAGGCTATCGCCTCTTTTATCCTCAGCAGCGCACACCTGTCCAGCCGGGAAAGCTCCTTCGCGAAGTTCTTCTCGACCGCCGCGCTGCCAAATCCGACTTCGTAGGCGCCCATATCAGGCGCCCAGTTTTTTCCAGAGTTTCGAAACCGGCCGCCACTCGCCCTTCCCGTAGGAAGCGCGGGCCTCCCTGACCGCCGTAGCCAGCTCCGCGTCGCGGATCTCCTCCAGCAGTTCCACTATTTCCACCATGTCCTTATAGGGAAGCAGGAAATACGCCGGCTTCCCGTGCGCCGTGGCCACCACCGGC
>CAZJUL010000521.1:0-1855 GCA_964549095.1 uncultured Elusimicrobiaceae bacterium | reverse complement strand
GCCCTTAACAGGCTCCTGGAACTGGACCGGGAAAATTTCACCGTCCGCGCCGAGGCCGGCGTGCCGGTCGGAGAACTGAGAAAATGGCTGAAAAAAGCCGGCTTCAGCATAATGCTGCCGGACCTTGACGGAACGCTGGGCGGCGTTATCGCGGCGAAAGTCTGGCCTCCGGCGCGGGACATCCTGCTTGGAATGGACGTGGCCCTGGCCGACGGCTCCGTTCTCTCTTTCGGCGGCAAGACCGTCAAGAACGTCGCCGGTTACGACGCCATGAAACTTTTCTGCGGCTCCCTGGGCGCGTACGGTGTGATACTTACCGTCACCCTCAGGACGACTCTCCATGCCGGGGCGCAGGACACAGGGTACAAGACACCGGTCATGAGACACAAGTCGCAATCCGGTGGAATTTAAGCCGGACGAATACCACCGCCGCCTGAAAAAAGCTTTCGACCCGGGAAATCTGCTGAACCCGTGGATCTATGACTAAATACGACATTAACGAACTTTACGACCATACGCAGGAGCCGTTCCACCTGAAACATCTGCTGACCGATCTCGGCGAGCGGACGGTCTATGACGCGGCGGCCCAGTGCAACCGGTGCGGCTATTGCGAAACCGTCTGCCCGACTTATATGCTGACCGGCCGCGAGACCATTTCCGCGCGCGGCAGGAACCAGTTCCTGCGCCTCCTGATAGAAGGCAAGACCCGCGACATAGACTCCGCGCGGGAATCTTTCTCCACCTGTCTGCTGTGCGGGGCCTGCTCCTCGGTCTGCTACGCCAAGGTACCCACTCCCGACCTGGTGCTGGAAGGGCGGAGAAGCCGGGACGGCTACGGCCGGGGCTTCGCCGCGCGCCTGGGCGTGGATCTGCTCCTGAACAGACGCGGTGTTTTCGAGCTCGCTCTCAAGGCCGGTTATCTGCTGAAAAGGCTGGGGCTGGCGGCCCTGGCCGGCAAACTGGGGTTTTATGATTTCCTCGGCCTGCCGGCGCTGGGCGCGGCCCAGGACGCGCTCAAACACGCTCCCCTGAAATTTCTCAGGAAGATCCTACTGAAAGACCCGGCGCTGAAGCCGGAAGGTAAAAAAGAGGCCGCCTGGGCCTACTTCGCCCCCTGCGGGCCTAATTACGTCTTCACCGAAGTGGGGGCCGCCACGGTGGCGCTCCTGAAGCGGTTCCTGGGGCCGGGTGTGTTCACCGACAACTTCTGCTGCGGCCTCCTCGCCTACAACTACGGCCGCGTTACCGAAGCCAGGGAGTTCGCCAAAAAGAATATCCTGCGTTTCGAGGAACTAAAGAAAGCTCTCGGCGGTTTTACCGTGGTGGGAGACTGTTCCTCCTGCGTGGCTTTCATGAAAAGCTACGAGCAGCTTTTCACCGAAGACGAAGAATGGCGGCCGCGCGCGAAAGCTTTCGCCGAAGCCGTAAAGGACATCCTGGAAGCCCTGCCGACGGATAAAATAAAGGGCCGCGGACCGGCCGACGGCGAAACCGTAACCTATCACGACTCCTGCCGCGCCTGCCACGGCCAGGGCATCCGCTCGGAACCGCGCGAGACGCTGAAAAAAATAGCGGGGAAAGCTTTCGTGGAACTCCCGGAAAGCGACTGGTGCTGCGGCGGCGCGGGAGCCTACGCTTTCACCCAGACCGCGCTCTCGGAACGGATAGCCGACCGCAAAATACGGAACATCGCTTCGACGCAGGCCGGAACGGTTCTGGCGGGCGCCACTTCCTGTCTGCTGCAGCTGAACGCGGGCCTGAAGAAAAAATATCCCTCCGCCAGGGCCGTCCACTACAGCGTTTACATGGACAATCTGACAAGGTAACAGGTACCTTTTTAGTACAATACCTATAT
>CAZJUL010000520.1:0-1869 GCA_964549095.1 uncultured Elusimicrobiaceae bacterium | reverse complement strand
TTCCTGGCGCCGGGACGGGGAGAACGCGGGGCACTTCGGCCTGCTGGCTTACCTCAAGTAGACGCAAAACCGGGGACATACCTTGCGGCAAGGTGTGTCCCCAATGCTTGACGCCTACCGCAGCATATCCCAGATAATTTTCGCGAGCAGCGCGTTGGCGACGATGAAGAGCATCGGCTTTATCAGCCAGACGCCCTTCTTCAGCGCCAAATGTGAACCGAGCCAGTTGCCCGCCATCCCTACAACGCCCATAGCGAGCCCCAGCCTTATGTCCACCAGGCCCAGCAGGAGGAAAGTCAGCAGGGCCGCGATATTCGAGGTGAGATTTATCAGCTTGCTCAGCGCCGTGGCTTTTATGATGTCGTAGCCGCAGAACCGCGCGTAAGCCACCGCCAGGAAAGTGCCGGTGCCCGGGCCCAGCAGCCCGTCGTAAAAGCTTATAAAGAACGCTATGGCCGAAGCCCGGACCAGCAGCGCCTTCTCCGGGAGCTGCGCGCTCTGGTCGGCCAGGCCGAAGCGGTGCCTGGCTATGACGAAGAACGCCACCGGCGGCAGCGCTACGATAAGCAGGTAGCGGATGAACTGCGGCGGCAGCAGCGAGATGAAGCGGGCCCCGAGAAAAGAGCCCAGCGCCGCAAAAACCACCAGCACGAACAGGAAATACTTCCCGAACCGCAGCTCTTTCAGGAACTTGAAGACGGCCACCGAGGTGCCGAGGCTGGAGGAAAGCTTGTTGGTGCCCAGCAGGCGGTCCAGGGGCACCCCGAAGTGCAGGTAAGCCGGCAGGGTTATCAGGCCGCCGCCGCCCGCCATTGAGTCCACCAGCCCGGCCAGGAACACTAAAAAGGCGAGGGCGGCGATATGCGGCGGCAGCGAGGCGAAGTCCATCGTGAAATTATATCAAAGCGCGGGGACACCATGCCGCTGGTGTCCCCAAATGTTTGGCACTCACGGCCTAAAATAAGTAAAATTGTAAAAATGCGCGGAAACCCTTTCCTGTACGCGCAGCTGCCTTTCAGGCGAAGCCGGAGGACGACCCCATTATGGACACCGAAACCAATCTCAGGAATATCAAAGACCGGATCGATAACGCCAGCGGCGGGAAGACTATAGACCTGCTGCTCAAGAACGCGAAGGTGATAAACACCTTTTCAGGCGACATCCACAAGACGCACGTCGCCGTCCACAAGGGGAAGATAGTCGGTTTCGGCGTGTACCCGGCCAAGCAGACCATCGACCTGAAGGGCGCCTACCTCGCCCCCGGCTTCATCGACGGCCACGTCCACATCGAAAGTTCGATGGTGAAAATACCGGAATTCGCCAAAGTGGTGCTGCCGCACGGCACCACCTCCGCGGTGATAGACCCGCACGAGATAGCCAACGTGCTGGGCCTCGACGGCATAAAATACATGCTGGCCTCCAGCGTCAACAGCGTGCTGGGCGTCTATGTGATGCTGCCTTCCTGCGTGCCCGCCACGCACCTGGAGACCGCCGGCGCGGAGCTTTCCGCCCATGACCTGGAACTGCTCCTGAACGACGAGCGCGTGCTGGGCATAGGCGAAATGATGAACTACCCCGGCGTGATCTACCAGGACGACGAAGTGCTGATGAAGATAGCCATAGCGAGGAACAAGGTCGTGGACGGCCACGCCCCGATGCTGAAAGACAAGCAGCTTTACGCCTATATCTCCGCCGGCATCCGTTCCGACCACGAATGCACCGACGTGGACGAAGCCAGGGAAAAGCTGCGCGCCGGGATGTACATAATGATCCGCGAAGGCACCGCGGCCAAGAACCTGCGCGGCCTGCTGCCGCTGGTCAACTCCGAGAATTCCAGGAAGTTCGTGTTCGTGACCGACGACCGCCACC
>CAZJUL010000519.1:0-1877 GCA_964549095.1 uncultured Elusimicrobiaceae bacterium | reverse complement strand
TTTGCGGCGGTCATCGGCCCGCTGGTAGAAGTGCCGGTATTGATAGGACTTGTGAACGTTTCGTTGTGGATAAGCCGGAGCTGGTCCTTCCCGCCCGCCTCAAAAGCGGTCTGACAAATATAATCTCGCAGGATGTCCGCTTTTTAGATAAACTGTCATTCTATTCCCCTAAAACAGGCCCGGTAGAAATTGGAAATTGGGAAATTGGGGTCACCCATTTAAAGGGCACCAGTCAAGGATAAAAACATCCCGGGCGAGAAATTTTTAATCCCCCGCCGTTAATTACAACCGTTATCCGCATCTCTGCATGTACCGCAGTTTCATTAAATCTAGCTTCAGTCTTTGCTGTGCCAGTCACCCTTCAGGATCAAGGCAGAAAAGCAAACTCCACTTTTAAGCCCCTTCCCCGCAGCGCGGGGACCAGAAAATAATCGGTACCAGGCCGTGTCCAATTGATTTTTACAGGTCTCATGGTTTATTACCAGCCCTTAGTGGCTCACGGCGTGGGCAGCAAAGATACAGATACGTCTAAATCAGGGCGGGACGGTTTGCCAATCAGGTCTAGTGGTTTTGCCAACCCCATTACAGGTTTGCCGTCCCGCCAAATCGTTAAACGAATACCCGCTTCGGACTGAACGGCACCCCGTCGCGCATTACGAAGTACGCCGCCCGCGCCAGCTTGTGCGCAAGCGCGCTATGCGCCACCATCCTGTTCGTGCGCTGCTTCTTCCTGTCATAATAGGCTTTCGGCTCCACATGGTAGCGCCGCGCCAGTTCCGCCGCTTCCGAAAAGGCCCACGCCAGGTATTTGTTCCCGCTCTTCTTGTTGCCTTTACCCTTCTTCTTGTCGTTACTAAGCCATCTAGTGGAAACCTTTCGGCAGTATGACGCATAATTTCCGACCTTCGCGAACCTGTCTATCGGACCCGTTTCCAACATAATGGTCAGTCCCAGTATCTTCCCGATCCCCGGCATAGTCAGAAGATTCGTATACGGCGCGCGCAGCTCCAGCTTCTTCTCCACAGCGCTTTCTATAGAAGATATCTGCCTGCCTAAGAAGTCTATGCTTTCCTTGCTTACTTTCCCTGCCAGGTTGATGTCCTCATTGTCGGTCAGGTACTGCGAAACCCTGTCCTCTTTGCGTGCTTTGATGTCGTTGACACTGGGACGACAGCCGTTATTGCGGCTGATGATATTCTGAAGACTTATTATCAGTGAACTGCGCAACCGCACTAGATGGCTCCTTTTTCTTAAAAGGTCTCTGATGGCTCTGTCTTCTTTCGGATAGATGTATCCCTCCGGCAATATTGAAAGGCGCAGCATTTCAGCCAACCAGAAGGCGTCGTGCCGGTCGTCTGCGTATTTCAGCCCGGTGTATTTCTGTATCTCGGACGGGTTCGCAAGATGAACCTTATAACCTTCTTCCATTAACGCATCCACCAGCCAATACCAGTTATAGGTGGATTCTACTACGATTCCGGTGATCTCAGCTTTGTGCGGCGCCAGAACTCCGATGATGATAGTTGCGTCATTAGCTAATTTCTTCTGGAACACCCGCCGGCCTGTTTCATCGATAATCGCGACATAAGAGTTACTTGAATGCAGGTCTATACCTGTGTACAATTTCATAGGACACCTCCAGGGTATAAGATGGGAGTCTTTACCCTAAGAGCCTACCAGAACCTAAACCATTCTGGTAGGCTCGGGTGGTGCCCTTTATATGATTATCAAGTCTTGAATCTTGACAAAACCGCCGGGGAGCCCGGCGGTTTTGTTTTTGTGGGGGGAAGGATGCAACCGTTGGAGGGGGTGGGGCGTAATATTGGGGAGGTGGTTTGTATGAAAATTTTTGCGGCAGTTTTGGCGGGGGTTATTGG
>CAZJUL010000518.1:0-1903 GCA_964549095.1 uncultured Elusimicrobiaceae bacterium | reverse complement strand
GGTCTTCGTCAAGATCCGCGGCGAAGACCTGCAGCGGGCCGTGCAGGAAACGGTCTCGAAGGACATCAGCGTCTCCGGGCTGGAAGTCCGCGCGAAGGGCGACACCGTAGAGACGCTCCTGGTGGAAGGCAGGCCGGTGTCCCCGAACCGCATCTACCGGGTGGCGGTGCCGGATTCCATAGTCAACGACAAGGAATACTCGCTCCTTTCCAGCGCTACCGAGTTCGCCAATTCCCGCAGGTTCCTGCGGGAAGTGCTCGGCTGGTGCTTCGCCAGGCAGCGGACCGTGCAGCATCCCGAAGGCGCGCGGATAGTGAGGGCGGCCCAATGAACGCGCCGCCCAAGCCTTCCCCCCTCCAGCTGCTGGACGCCTTCATAAAGAAATGGCTCAACCGGCTCAAGGTTTTCTGCATGCTGGCCGCCACCTGGGCCGTATTTTTCAGCGTCTTCACGCTGCTGGGCCTCAGGGCCGGCTACGAATACGACGACGGCCTGCGGTATACCACGCCGGCGTACCAGGCCGCGCAGAAGGCGAAGGCAGCCCCGTTCTCGGAGGATTTCTGGAGCCTGGTCAACCGGGACCACAAGCTGGAGCGCACCAAGCCGGCGGTCTGGCTTTCGGCCTGGTTCTTCAGGGCCTTCGGCTTTAAAATAGATATCTTCTGCCAGCGCGGCCCGGGCGGCTCGGAAGGGCTGGTCCGGGACTGGCGGCCGCTGGCCGACGCTTTCCACTTCACCCCGGACGAGGACCACAAATACCAGCTGCTGGAAAAGGGCCGCTACGCCGTGTATTTCGCCGCTTCGGACGGAGGCATCATCCAGGCCAGGAAAGCCGGGGTCTGGGCCGTCAGGATACGGAAAAGCGCGAAATCCGCCCTCCGGCACGAATACAACCCCCGCAAGTTCAAGGAACCCGTCCTCCCCCTCTCTGAATTCTGAGCCCCGCCCGCTGTTGCTTAATCTTCCCGAAAATCGTAAAATATAGATAATTAATGGCAGATTGCATCTTCTGTAAAATCGCAGGGCACGAAATAAACGCCAGATTTGTGCTGGAAACGGACGACTTGGCGGCCTTTCAGGATCTGAATCCGCAGGCCCCCACGCACATCCTTATCGTCCCGAAGAAGCATATAGCCAAGCTCTCTGACTGCACCCCGGAAGATGTCCTGCTCCTGGGGCAGATACAGCTCGCGGCCAGGGACCTGGCCGAAAAAGCGGGCGTAGCCGACGGGTACCGGCTGGTGACGAACAACGGCAGGAAAGCCGGCCAGTCCGTCGACCACCTGCACTATCACCTGCTCGGCGGGCGCAAGATGAACTGGCCCCCGGGCTGACGCGGCGGCAAACCGATTTTTTGATTTTTTTAAAAAGGTGGTGATACTGTGGTTTTCATCAAATTAAGAGACGAAGAGTCCATCGAAGAGGCTCTGCGGCGCTTCAAGCACGAATGCGAGAAGAACGGCATTCTGAAAGAGATAAAACGCCGGGAGTACTACCTCACCCCCAGCCTCAAGAGAAAGCTCAAAGCCGAGGAATTGCGGCGCAAGATGCGCAGGGGCAGGCGTCACGGTTGATCGCCCCGTTCCCCCCGGATTACACGGATCCTGAACGATAACGCCGGCTCGGCCGGCGGCGGTCATTCGTGTAATCCGGGCATTATCCGCGCCGCAAGCCGCTATAATACGCGGCCCGGCGCGACAGGCCACAAGCAATGAACTCTCACGCTATAACGGACCAGATCCGGGAAAAGCTAAACATCGTCGACGTGGTGAAGGATTACATCCCTCACCTGCGGCAGGCCGGGCGCAACCATAAGGCCTGCTGCCCCTTCCATAACGAGAAAACCCCGTCCTTCACGGTGAACCAGGACAAGCAGATGTTCTACTGCTTCGGCTGCCAGGAG
>CAZJUL010000517.1:0-1910 GCA_964549095.1 uncultured Elusimicrobiaceae bacterium | reverse complement strand
GTGGGCATCATCACCAGCCTGATCCCCGGCGTTACGATAAACCCGGACAAGACCTTCGCCGTAGTGGTCGGCCCCCCGATCATGTACAAGTTCGTGATAGCCGAACTGCTGAAGAAGAACCTGCCCGAGCGCCAGATAATCCTGTCGCTGGAGCGGCACATGAAATGCGGGATGGGGAAATGCGGGCACTGCCAGATAGACCACCCGAAGAACTACTACTGCTGCAAGGACGGCCCCACGTTCACCTACGCCGAAGTGAAAGGCGCGAAGAAGCTTTGAGCCGGGAGAAATAAAATGACCAACACCCCAAAGACCAACGCAAAACCCAAAGTCGCCTTCTTTGATTTCGCCTGCTGCGAAGGCTGCCAGCTGCAGGTGGCCAACATCGGCGAGGCGCTGCTGGACATACTGGGCGCCATAGACGTGGTGGAGTTCCGCGAAGTGATGAGCGAAAAGTGGGACAAGGACTACGACGTGGCGATAATAGAGGGCTCCATCACGGACCACCACGCGGAAGAGCGCATCAAGAAGATACGCGCCCGCTCCAGGGTCCTCATCGCCTACGGCGCCTGCGCGGCCATCGGCGGCGTCAACGGCATGAAGAATTCCTTCGAGCTGGACGAGATAAGGCAGTCGGTATACGGCAAGGACTACAAGCTCTTCGACAGCACGCCCACCCGGCCCATCCACCAGGTGGTGAAGGTGGACTATACGATAAACGGCTGCCCGGTGTACCCGCCGGAGCTGATAGAGGTGATAAAGTGCGCCCTGCGCGGCCTCCCGTACACCGTGCCCGACAACCCGGTCTGTTCGGAGTGCAAGCTGAACGAGAATGTCTGCATGTACGACCGCGGCGTCTCCTGCCTGGGCCCCTGGACCAAGGCCGGCTGCAACTCCTGGTGCGTGAACAACGGCAATATCTGCTACGGCTGCCGCGGCACGGTGACGAACCCGGCCCGCAACGCCGCCAACGATATCATAGGCAAGTACAAGCTGGACGCCGACCTGATAAAGAACAAGTTCGACATGTACAACAAGTGCAAGGAGGCCGAAGCCAATGGCGACCGCAAATAAAGATCTGGACATCAAGGTTGAATACGTTACCCGCGTGGAGGGCCACGGCAACATAGTGGTGAATGTTAAGAACGGGAAGATAGAGAAATGCGAGTTCCACGTGGTGGAATCGCCCCGCCTGTTCGAAGGCATGCTGCGCGGCCGCTCCATCTTCGAGGCGCAGCACATCACCTCGCGCATCTGCGGCATCTGCTCCTGCGGGCACACGCTGGCCTCCATCCAGGCCGCCGAGGACGCGCTCGGCTGCAAGCCCACCGCGCAGACCATAAAACTGCGCAAGCTGCTGCTGGATTACGAGTTCCTGGACAGCCACCTGCTGCACATCTACCTGCTGGCCGCGCCGGACATCCTGGGCGTGCCCTCGTTCGTGCCGCTCATAGAGACGCACAACGCGCTGGTGCGCCGCGCGCTGCGGATGAAGAAGGCCGTCAACGATGTCTGCGATATCCTGGTCGGGCGCCACGTACACCCGATAAGCGCCATCGCCGGCGGGTTCACCAAGCTGCCGCGCCCGAAGGACCTGGACGCGATGCTGGCCATCCTGCAGGGCATGGAAAAGGATATGGACGCCACCATCAAGCTGGCCGCCAGCCTGAAGTTCCCCGAGTTCCACAGGGAAACCGAATACGTGGCCCTGGTCTCCGACGACGCCGAATACCCGCTGCTGATGGGGGACATCGGCTCCACCGACGGGAAGCGCTTCCCCAAGAAGGACTACCGCAAGGCCACCAACGAGTTCGTGGACCCGCGCTCGTCCGCCAAGTTCACCAAGCTGTCCCGCGACAGCTTCTTCGTGGGCGCGCTCGCCCGGTTCAACCTGAATTACAAGAAGCTGC
>CAZJUL010000516.1:0-1930 GCA_964549095.1 uncultured Elusimicrobiaceae bacterium | reverse complement strand
GGCGTGTCTTTTTACGCTGCCGTTCAGTTCCGTGCCGGCTTTCAGCCGTACAGGTGAGCGGGAAATGAGGCTGCCTTCGGTGCGGCCCGGGGGCAGTTCCGCGGCCCCGGCCAGGAGCGGGAAGGGCGGCAGGGCGGCGGTCGAGGGCCCGGTTATTATTTCCGGCGCGAAAAGGGAGCGGAAAACGCAGCCGCCTGAGAGCGCGATGCTTTTAGCGGAAGCCGCGCTGACTCCGAGCGAGGCGCCTTCGCCGGCGGTGAGCGGGCCTTCAGCGGCCGCCCACCTGGAAACCGAACAGCCGGCCCCCAGCCGGAGTTCCCCGTCGCAGCCCACGGCCCTGAAAGCGGAGCCAGGGCCCGCGTCGATGTTCCCCAGGCAGTACACTTCCTTGCTGAAGAAAGAATCCTTCCCGCAGGCCACCGCCTCTTTGGCGTAGACGAGGTTGCCGTAGCGGCCGTCTTGCGGCCCATCCAGCTTCCTGAAGACGTCCACTTTTTCGGGCCGTGAGAGCTGTATTTCCACCGTGCCTGGATCTTTTTCAAAACTGGCGGCTTTGGCGCGCATCAGCGCCCTGAAAGATCTGAAGAAATAAAACGGGTCTTTCACGAAACTCCAGTTGATGTCCAGCGGCGCGGCGTCCCTGGGACGCAGCAGTTCCATAAGGCCGGGAGCGAACGGTATCAGGAACAGCGTCAGCCAGGCCGCGCCGGTCAGCAGGGTGAGTCCCGCCAGCCTCGCTTCCGAATTCGGGGCGGCGGCCGCCGCGGCCGGGGCGGCCAGGGACAGCAGCAGGAGGGCGGCGGCGACGGTCCTCATTGTTTCCTGAACCTCCTGGTCTTCTGCCATTCCGTGCGGCGCCCGGAGAGATGGTCCAGCGTGGCGTCTATGAAGCCGTCCGAAATATAGATGCCGTTGAAGAACACGTTCAGCATCAGGAACGGCAGCAGCCTTACGCGGTAGGTGGAGCCGTCTATGAAGGTGGCGGCGCCTATCTCGAAAAAGGCGGCGAAATTGCCGAACGCGTTGAAAGCCACCGTCAGGAAGAAGACGGGCAGCAGCGTGGAATAAGCCGGGTCACCGAGGAAGAAGAGGGTTATCAGGGCGGATACGGCCGCGAAGAAGAGGGTCGGCATCGCGTAGAGCCACAGCAGCAGTATCCCGTCCAGCTTCTGTTTCCAGTCCAGGAGCCTGGAGCCCAGCATCAGGGGGAGGTAGCGGTACATCACCTGGGTATGGCCGCGCGCCCAGCGGCGGATCTGGCGGCCGCGCACTTCCCAGTCCTCCGGCGCCTCTTCGTAGCACTCGGCGCGGTTGGCGTACGCCACCTTGCGCCCCCGCAGGTAAAGCTTGAAGGTGAGTTCGGTATCCTCCGTGAGTATGTTGGGGTCGAAACAGACCTTTTCCTCGTTGACTATCTCCATGCAGTAGTTCTTGCGGAATCCCCCGACGGTGCCGCCGTACTGTGGCACCAGCCCCAGGTTGTAGCGCGCCTGCTGGTCCACCTGGTAGCCGCCGGACCGCTCGATGTCCAGCATGCGGGTCAGCAGGTTGGTTCCCACGTTCTCGGGGACCACCCGGCCCATCACGGCGCCGATCTCGGGGTCCTTGAAGCAGACCGCTATGTCGCGCAGGATCCCGCGCGGCGGGCGGTAGTCGGCGTCGAAAACTATGATCACCTCTCCGGAGGCTTTTTGCAGGGCCTCGTTGATGGCCGCCGGCTTGCCGCGGCGCCCGGAACTGCGGTGCAGCGGTTTTATGGCGGGATGCTCCGCCGCGAATTTGTCCAGGATCTCTTTCGTGCGGTCCCCGGAATGGTCGTTTATCGGGATTATCTCGAGCTTGCCTTGCGGGTAGTCCGCGTCCAGCAGGCGCTCCAGCACGTTCAGCGCCACCAGCTCTTCGTTGTGCATCGGGATAAGCACCGTCACGG
>CAZJUL010000515.1:0-1933 GCA_964549095.1 uncultured Elusimicrobiaceae bacterium | reverse complement strand
GGGGTGACATAGGAAAAATACACGTTCAGGAAATCCACCACCTGCGCCGGCGTCATCGTCCCGCTCAGCGGGGTGAAGTTCCTGATGTCGCAGAACATCACCGCGGCGTCCACCTCCTCGCCGCCCAGGTTGATCCGCTTGTTGCGCAGCAGTTCGCGCGCGACCTCTATGGACATGTACTTGCCGAAGGTGTCCCGCAGTTCCTCGCGCTCTTTGAGGCCGTCCACCATCTGGTTGAAGCCGGCCTTCAGCCGCCCCACCTCGTCGGAAAAATAGATGCGGCTCTTCACGTCGTAATCGCCCTTCGAGATGCGCTCCATTTTACCGATGATGTTCTCCAGCGGGCGCTGCACGCCCTTCAGGACGAAGGCGAGCCCGACCAGCAGCGTTATAACGCAGATGATGTTGAGCGAGAACATCATGCCGGCCAGGTCGGCCGGCTGCGCCCCGCGCAAAGCGGCCGCGTAGAGCATCAGCATCGGCATTATGGCGCAGACGCCGACTATCAGCGATATTTTTGCGAAAAGCGAGATAGAGGCGCCCTTGCGCGGCCGGTAAAGCTCGTCGCGCTCGTAGAGCAGGCCCACCAGCTCGTCCACCCAGGTAAGGATGCTGTCTACATTGGCGACGGAGATGCCTATCTGCGCCGTCAACACGAGAAGCATCGCCGGCAGCAGGTCCTTCAGGAATATTTCCCAGGTCAGCCCGGGATAGACGGCGTAAACCAGCAGGCGCGCGGCGGCCGACAGCGCGAAGAACAGGAACATATCCCTGTAAATATTGCTTATCCTGGCGCGTATCACCGGCTTCAGTTCCGCGGCGAAGGTTTTGACGAACTTGCGGACGGGGTTGTACCAGTAGGTTATCAGCGCGAACATGAAGATCGCGATGACCATCCTGGAGACGTTCATGGACATGTAGGCCGGATAAGCTTTCAGGTTCCCGTGCGCGCCCCTTATCGCTACCAGGTAAAGCTCGGAGAAGGTGGCGTCCACCGAGATAAGGTAGAACGCCATCCAGCCGAAATAAAGCGTATTGGACAGTTTTTTCTTCTGTTCAGGGGTAAGCTCGGGGGGTGTCATTGGCGTCCTGTCCTTAGAATAATTCAAGGAAAATCCAGTATATTATCGCATTTATGGCAGTGAGCGGCACGCCTATACGGGCGAACTCCCGGAAGGTAAGGGTTTCCCCCGCTTTTTTTTCGGCGGTCTGTATGATTATCACGTTGCTGGCCGCGCCGAGAATGAACATATTGCCGGCTATGGTGGAGCCGGCGGCCAGGGCCATCAGTTCGCGCGTGCCGGCGCCGGTATGCGAGAGCAGCGGCAGGGACAGCGCGACCAGCGGCACGTTGGAGATAAGCTGGCTAAGCGCCACGCTGGCGCCCAGGATGCCGGGCACGGAAGCCAGGTTTGCGCCCGACCCCCGCAGAAGTTCCTGGAAAAGGCCCGTGTTCCAGACGGCCTGCATCAGCACGAACATAGCGGCGAAGAAGGCCAGGGTGCTCCAGTCCACCTTCCTTATTATTTCCAGGCGGCGCGAACTGAACAGCAGGCCGGGCGCCGCCGCCGCCAGCGCTATCCAGGTAAGCCGGAAATCCAGGGCGGGGTCCAGCACTACCAGGGCTATCTTGGCCGTTATCATAACCGCCAGCACCCAGGCCGTAGCCTTGGCCAGCCGCGCCAGGGCCTTGTCCCTGATAGGCTCCTGGGAATGTTTGAGCGGGCACTGCGTGAATTCTTCCGGGTAGAAATAGCGGACCAGCAGGAAGACCGCCCCGAGATTCAGGAGCGTGGGGATGCCCAGGTATTTCAGAAATGTCAGGAACGGCGCCGCCACGGGGCCCTTCAGCGCCACCAGCAGGTTCTGCGGATTGCCGATGGGACTCATCACGCTGCCGACGGTAATTGAAAAAGCCAGGGCCAGCAGCAGG
>CAZJUL010000514.1:0-1940 GCA_964549095.1 uncultured Elusimicrobiaceae bacterium | reverse complement strand
CCAGACCGGCCTGCGCCCCCCTTATAGTTATGGAGCCGTTCAAAACGTCTAATTTCGACAAGGGGGCCGCGGTCCCGATGCCGACATTACCGCCGCTTAACGCCGTAAAAACGTCAGATCCTACCTGGAATAAACCCTGGGGCGCGCCGGTCGCTATCCCCACCTTACCCGCGTTGGTTACAACGACTTTAACGTCCGGCGTCGCCCCACTGGAAGCGCTTGCGCCGAACCGCGCTATATCTCCGCCGCCGTAGGAAACAAAATGATTAGCCCAGGAGCCGCCGCCGCCTTCCAGCAAATTACCTTGAAGCGAGTTCATCCAGCCCGCGACACCGAACGCGGGAAACGCGTTAGAAGCGCCTAATATCCACGGGCCTTTGACGTGCAGATCCGCGTAAGGCAGGGCGATCCCTATACCCACGCGGCCGGCGGTCGAAACGGCCAGTATGGGCTGGCTGACGGAGGTGGACACCCATAATGCCATGGACTGCGTGTCGGGCGCGAGTATCGCCGCCGAGGACAAGATCAGCAGCGGCCCGCTCATTACGTCGCCGGCCTTTAACACTTTGGTATTATCCGTTCCGCTGGCCCCGGTCACGCCGGTCAGGCCCGACCCGTTGCCGTAGAAAATATTCGCGCTCACAGCCCCCGAGACGGTAAGGCTGGCGCCGTTTACGAGATACACATGCGTTGAAGCTATGACCGCCCCGGCGCCCGCGGCGGCGGCCAGGTTATTGGCATAAGCGGCGCTGGCGGAATGCAGCGAATAAGGCACGCTTGAAAGCTGTTCCCTCGGAGAAAGCACGGTGCTTTCCACCTTGAGTTCCAGCCACCAGTTTCCCGCCGACAGGTCAACGGTTCCCGGCACGGTGAAAGTGGATCTGAAAAGGCCGGTGGAGACGGTCACGCTTTGCGAATTCGAAGTATGGCATGAGCCGCCGGTAACCGTGTCGCACAGGAATATTTCTATATTGCGGCTGCCGTTCACGGGCTGATTGTTCTCTTTCAGCCGTCCCTGATAGGTAATGAGGTTAGGCACCCCGGCGTAAAGAGCGGTAACCGGTAACCAGTAACCGGCGGCCAGTATAAAAAGCACGGAGAATATTTTTTTTGTTTTCATAAGATGTACCCGTTTTTCGCCGTCTCTAACCACTACTCACTATTCACTAATCACTGCCTTTAAAACCGCATTCCCACCGAGAACCTGTGTGAACTGCCCAGTTCTCCGTAGGGGAGCAGGGCGTAATCAAGCTTCATGGACTTCAGGTCGAACCCCAGACCCATGAAAAAACCGTAAAGCTCGTTCAGGCCCGAAGAGCCGCCGAAACCTTTCCCCAGGATCGCGTTCCGCTGGGACGAGGGCGCCGTCCTGTAGCCGGCCCGGAGCGCGAGAATCTCAAACCCGGTATATTCCAGGCCGATCCGGAAGATAGCGGAAGAATCGTTGGGGAAATCCGCTTCCGCCGCCAGCACCGCGGGAAATGCCCTGCCGGTGCGCACCGCGAGACCGGCGCGGTAGACCACCGGCAGCGGGAAACTCTCGTCCTCAAATTTCACCTCCGTCCCCAGATTGGACACGGACAGGCCCAGAGTGACCGGCGTCCCGTCAAAACCGTACAGCAGGCCGGCGTCCGCGCAGAAAGCCGAAGCCGCGCTGCTCTTTATTCTTTGCCTGACCGCTTTCAGAGCGGCGCCGGCGGACAGCTTTCCGGCTTTTACCGCGTACCCCCCGGAAAAAGCGAAATCCTCCGCCGTAAAGTCCGACTTAAGATTCCCGGCCTCATCCCTCCCCTCCAGCGACCCCGCAGAAAAATAGGTAAGCGAAAATCCGGTATTCCCGCGGGCGTAAGCCAGCTGGGTCAACCCCGTGTCCTGGATATGCCAGGAATGGGAGATCAGCGCTTCTCCAGCGCCTGATTTCAGCCGGGCCAGCCCGGCGG
>CAZJUL010000513.1:0-1943 GCA_964549095.1 uncultured Elusimicrobiaceae bacterium | reverse complement strand
GCGCTCTGGGACGACGTCGTAAAGGCCGCCGTCGAAAATTCCCTGGGCGGCCTGGAAAAGACCTCCGGCATCCCCGGCACCGTCGGCGGGGCCGTCCGCATGAACGCCGGCGCTTTCGGCCGGGAGACTTTCGACGCGCTGGAGAGTTTCGAGGTGATGGACGGATCGGGCGCGGTCAAGCCCTGGCTCAAGCCCTTCGTGAAGCACGGCTACCGCAAAGTGGAAGGGTTGGACGGCCGCCTCATCCTGAGCGCCTCGTTCAAACTGGAAGCGGCGGACCGCAAGGCGCTGCTGCTGGAGCGGAACCGCGTGCTGGTCCAGCGCGCCGAGAAGCAGCCGCTGGAATATCCCTCGGCGGGCAGCGTGTTCAAGCGCCCTCCCGGCGACTACGCGTCCCGCCTGATCGATTCGGCCGGGCTGAAGGGCCTGCGGGTGGGCGACGCGCAGGTATCGAAGAAGCACGCCGGCTTCATAGTGAACCTCGGGAACGCGACGGCCTCGGACATACGCGCGCTGATGGAGCAGGTCAGGGACGGGGTCAGGGCCTCCTCCGGCATCGACCTCGAACTGGAACAGGTGCTGCTGGGCGATTTCGGGTCCTGAACCGGCGGAACACAAGAACCTCCCTTTAAAATTTATATATAATCTACGAAATCACGCTCCGCGCGCTTTGCGCCGCGGCGGAGCGGCTTGATACGGGAAAAATGAAACAATTACTCATCGTTGTCCTTGCTGTTTCCGCTGCACTGGGCTTCTGGCGCGCCGGGGTTTCGCGCGCCGCGCTGGAGCCGGGCGTGCTGACCGTCCAGGTGGAGCGGCGCGCGGCGCAATGGGACGCGCGCAAGGCCCCGCCGTCCGCCCGCGTGATAGACATCGTGATAAGCGACGCCGAGACCGCCGCGCTGGAGGACATGCTCCCCGCGTCCACGGACGGCCTTTCCGCCTGGGACAGCCAGGCGCTGACGGTGGCCGACAGGTCCCCCTGGAAAAGCCTGAAAGCCTGGTTCAAACGGAAATTCCTGCGCCGCAGCATGGCCGCAGCGCAGGATTCAATGTTCGCTAAATCCTTTGCGGACGACCGCGACGCCGTGTTCTGGACCCACGAGGGCTTCGCCACGGCCAGCGAGGCGGAAATGACCCGCGAGATAGGCCGCGCCCTTTCGAAAGCGAAGGCCGCCGGCGCGGAGGTCAACATCGTCACGCAGGGCATCTCCGCCGTTCCCGCCCTGAGGGCGGTCGGGGCGCTGAAAGAGGGCAAGGGCGCGGTGAACAAGTTCGTAGCGGTGGACATGAACGCGCCCACCCTGCATAAATTCGCCCCAGGGGAATATCCGAAATTCAGCCTGCCGGACAGCCTGCGCGAATGGGCCGGCGTCTGGACCTCCGAGGTGGCGCCCGAGACCGCCACCATCGAACTTTACAGCAAGTCCTACGACGGAACGCGGTTCTCCTGCACCGACGTGCTGAAGGTGCTCGGGGTAGAGGGAGAGCCCACCGCGGCGGACGTGATCTGGCTGGTGAAGAGCCTGATAAAGAAAGCTTTCCCGCTGGAGCAGGTGCCGCTCTACCTGGAGAAGACTTCCAAAGCGCAGGCCAGCGAGCAGGCCGCCATAGAGGCCGCTGAAAAGCACAAGGCGGATTTCGCCAGGAAAAAGGCCAAAAAGAATTCCACGAAGCCGGAAGATTCCCTTTCCGCCATCAACACCGCCTGGCTGGCCAACGAAAGCAAGAAGGCGGCCGCCGCGGCGGGAGACGAGGGGAAGCCGCAGACCGGCGGGGAAGGCGCGCCCAAGCGGACCGGCTGGGAAAATTACGACGAGAAGTGCGGCCAGTGCTGCGCCGACGCCGGCGGGTCGTGGGACGCCGGGGACAGGCGCCATTGCTGCGTGGGGGCGGATTACGACGAAGAGATCCCCTCCTGCCGCGTGACCTGGGTGGACAAG
>CAZJUL010000512.1:0-1951 GCA_964549095.1 uncultured Elusimicrobiaceae bacterium | reverse complement strand
CCGGCGGCGGTCATAGGCCTGCTGTTGGAAAACCTGGCCGAGACCGCCTTCAGGAACCCCATCTGGATAGCCGTCAACCTGGTGGTTTTTTCGGGGCTGATCTACGCCGCCGACAGGAAGCCGGCGCAGAACCTTGACTCCGGCGGGCTGACGCTCAGGCACATCCTGCTGATAGGCCTGGCGCAGTGCATAGCGCTGATGCCCGGCGCTTCGCGCTCCGGGATGACCATAATGGCGGCGCTGTTCCTGGGCTACACGCGCTACGACGCGGCGCGCCTCTCTTTCCTGCTGGCTACGCCGGTGATCTTCGGGGCGGGGCTGCTCGAGCTGCGGCATCTCGGAGCGTTCGACCTGAACGCGGCTTTCGCGGCGGGCCTGGCGGCCTCTTTCTTCGCGGGGCTGGCTTCGATCAAATTTTTGCTGACCTATCTTAAGAGCAGGAACCTGACGCCCTTCCTTATATACCGGGTCCTGCTGGGCCTCTTTATCTTCTGGCTGGCCTTCTCGCGTTCCTGATACCCGCTATTTAATTTCCAGTTCGAATTCCTGCGTGTCGCAGGCTATTTTCGGGATATCGGCCAGCACCCGCACCTTCACCGTCCCCAGGTCCTTTTTCGACGGCGTGCCGCTGATCAGGCCGGTAGCCGGATCGATGGCCAGCCATTCCGGCGCGGCCAGCAGCTCAAAGCGCGGCTCGTCCTTGTCCCAGAAGCGGGCGTTGTAAAGATCTTCAGGGCCGAAGCTCCGGCTGCGCAGGTCGCCCTCCGATGTTATGGCCTTCACCTGGTAGCGGAACGGCCGGCCGGTCTGCGCGGCCTTCGGCGGCAGGGTATAAATGAAAGCCCGCGGCGCGGACGCCGGAGCGGAAGGCCCGCTTTCTATCCCGTTCTTGTCCACCGTCACCACGCGGTAATGCGCCTTGTTAGCGTTGGGCAGCGCCAGGGCCGGGCCCGCGACCTCCTGGCGCAGAACCGCCGTTTCGGCCAGCAGGTTGCCCGGCCTGTTAGCGACGGTCCTTTTCCCGGCGATCAACTCCGTCAGCGCCGGGTAGTCTCCGTCGCTCGCGGTAAAACCTTTTTCGTCGCTCGCATAAACCTTGTAGCGCGCTGGATATTCCCCGCTGAAATCCGCCGCCCAGGTGAGGCTGAGCGTGCGCGCGCCGCGGTCGGCGTGCACCCGCAGGTTGACGGGCACGCCCGGAGCGCGGGGCGTGAACCGCCAGGCCGGGCTCCACGCGGACCAGGCGCCGGCGTTACTCAGCGCCCGGACGCGCCAGTAGTATTCCTTCCCGGGGTTCAGCAGGCCCGCGCAGGGGAGCTCGTACTCCGGCCTGCCCTTCGAGGAGGTCCTGGAGACGAGCTTATCGAAGTTGGGCGAAAGGGGCCGGCGGAGATCGGCGTACGCTGAAAGCTGGAAATGATAGTCGGCCGCTTTGCCGGACCCGGAGACCTCCGGCTCAGCCCAACGGAAAGTGAAGCGGGTGCCCTTGACCGAAGCCCCGTCCGCGGGAAATACCGGCTCTTCGGGCGGAGGAGGCGGCGCGGCCGCAAAACTTTCCGTCCAGGTATGCGTGATGCGGACCGCGCGCGGACCGGCGTTGTCGTCGGTATAAACGACCTTGTTCGCGCCCAGCTCCAGCGCGGGCAGGGAAAGCGGCGCCATCTGCAGGTCCGTATCGAACTCCGCGGCCGCCAGCCCCGCACCCCCGTTAAGTTCCACCTTGAGGAAATAAGAGTAGCGCGCGGGGCCGGACGGCGGAATAAAAGGATCCAGGGAGATGACATTCCCCGCGCCTGACTGGACAGGCTGATAAGACTCCCCGTCGAATGAAACGCCGGCCTTGATGCCGGTTCCCGGCCCGGCGGCCGTCAGCCGCACGGCCGCCCCGACTATGACGTACGGGCTGAGGATCTTAAACACGGCGTGCGCGGGCCGGGCGGGATCTTTGGCG
>CAZJUL010000511.1:0-1964 GCA_964549095.1 uncultured Elusimicrobiaceae bacterium | reverse complement strand
GCGGGACTATGACGGCGGACCTGTTCCGCATCAGGAGCGGGAAGTCTATTTTATCCCCGTTGAGATCTGTCTGTATCCGGCCCGGCGTTACATCGTCATGGTAGTTGGCGACGAGCAGGAACCCGGACTCTTTATCCCTGCGCAGCATAGTGATCAGGTCATAGCCGCCGGTTTCGACGCTCTTTTTCACACCGAGCTCGCGGCAGACCGAGTCGAAGGCAGGCTTGAAATAATCGAACTTGTCGGAGAAGTGGAAGCCCAGAAGACACAGCGTCCCTTTGCCGGCGCGGCGCATTATCCCGCACGGCTTGCCTTTATAACTGGCTATCACTTTGTCGCCGGGCAGCAGGCCGCCGAAAGTGTTTATATCCTGGTTGTGCAGGTAGGTTTCCCGACCGAGGAAATCTATGGTGCGCACCCTGCGGACCTTTTCGGCCTTCAGCCCGAGGGACTCCAGGAATACCGGGCACGGCTTGCCGCCCTCGTCCATAAGGAGCGTCTCGCCGCAGAACAAAAGTTTTCCACCGTTCTTTACATAGGCGGAGAGCTTACGCTGCGAAGCCGCGTCCATGAACAGGGTCGAGAAAACCGCCAGCGCCGGGGACTTTATGGCCGGGCTCTTTTTTATGTCGACCAGGCCGGTCTGGTAACCGGCGAGATATGACTGCCGGGCCAGGCCGTCGAAAAAGAATTCGTTGCGCACAGCGAACATTTTATCGGCCATTGGGCCGTCGAGGTACTCGGTATTATAGTACTCGCCGTAGAAACCCAGGTCCAGCTCCGCCGCCGCCGGCATTGCCGCGGCCGAAGCTCCTACCCCGTTCACGAATTCCCCGAACTTTGTCAGGCTTTTGAAATGGCTGCGCAGTTTCCCGTCGGAGGCCACCGGGGCCTGCCACTCGTGGTAAAGGCCGAACTGTCCCACCCCGCCCTCGTTGGTGCCGCCGGCGAACATATAGCAGTTCAGGCCGTTAACTCCGCTCATGAAAGTTGTCTTAAGGTTAAGCTCCACGTCGGCGGGGTAAAGCCTGGGCTTATCGCTTAAGACGCCGGTCTGGAGCTCGGCGCAGACCACGGGCGAACCCTCGGGGGTGATGCTTTTCACCACGGCGGTAGTTATGGCTATATCGTGAAAATTCTCGTAATCCAGGCGGCGCATCTGGTACGCTCCGCCGAAGATGACCGCGGGAACTTTCTCGGCGAACTTGCCGAACTTGATCGTAGTAGTAGGCGAATATATCCCGCGGCCGCGCAGGTCATAGTCGTAGAACTGCGGGATGTTGGCCAGCACGGGCGTGCGAACCCCCGTTTTTTTAACCATAGAGTGGAGTTTCGCGAAATAAACGGCGTAATATTCCTTGTAGTAATCGCCCCAGTCCAGGAGGCAGCGGAGATTCCCCTCCTCTAATTTGTTAGAGGGCTGTTTGATCTCAGGGAAGCCTTTATAGGAAGTGTTATACGCCGAGTTCAGCCTGCCGATACCGCCGTACCTTTTTTTCAGGAAGTCCCTGTACATCCGGTCGGAATAGGGAGCGTAGTCACCTATCTTGCCGAGCCAGTTTATCATGCCTATCTCGTTGCAGAGCTGGAAGAAGGGTATATTGCCGGCGGGATACTGCGCCGGGGTGAGCATTGGGACCAGCTTTTCATACCAGGCTTTTACCTTGGCCTGGAATTTGGGGCTGTTATACGCGGGCGGGGACTGATGGTGGATGGTCTTGCCCTCGTTGGCGGCCAGGAACACTTCCGGATATTTTTCGGACAGCCAGTCGGGCAGGCCTTCGTTCATCATCTCGCCGTTGGAAACGGGACCTATGCGCGGAATAAAGAAGAGGCCGCTTTCGGAGACCAGGCGCAGAAATTCTACAAGGTTCCGTCTCGGGTGCGTTTTCCCCGTAAAATCGAAATTCCCCTCCTTCACTTCGTGCCAGCGCCAGGGGATATAGGAGGCCACGGCGTTGAGG
>CAZJUL010000510.1:0-1991 GCA_964549095.1 uncultured Elusimicrobiaceae bacterium | reverse complement strand
TCCGACATCCTGGAGTCCAACGGCTCCTCGTCGATGGCCACCGTCTGCGGCGGCTCCATAGCGCTGTTCGACGCCGGCGTGCCGATGAAAGGCGCCTGCGCGGGCATAGCCATGGGCCTCATCACCGACGGCTCCAAGCACGCCGTCGTTTCCGACATCTCGGGCTTCGAAGACCATTTCGGCGATATGGACTTCAAGCTGGCCGGCACGGCCAAAGGCATCACCGCCTTCCAGATGGACGTGAAGCTGGCCACCGGCATACCGATAGCCATCCTGAAGGAAGCTATCGCGCAGGCCACCAGCGGCAGGAACCACATCCTCGGCGTGATGAACGACCACCTGTCGACGCACCGCGCCGAGATCTCGAAGCACGCCCCCGGCATAGCCAAGCTGATGATCGCCAAGGACAAGATCGGCCAGTTCATAGGGCCCGGCGGCAAGAACATCCGCGGCATCATAGAGCGCACCGGCGCCGACATCCAGGTGGAAGACGACGGCTCGATCTTCATAGCCTGCACGGACCGGGTGAAGCTGGAAGCCGCGAGGGCCATGGTGGCCTACTACACCATGGAAGTGGAGATCGGCAAGACTTACACCGGCCGGATAGTTTCCATAAAGGATTTCGGCGCCTTCGTCGAGATCCTGCCCGGCAAAGAAGGGCTGCTGCACATCTCGGAGATAGCCCACCAGCGCGTCCAGAGGGTAGAGGACGTGCTGAAGATGGGAGAAGAAGTCGAAGTGAAGGTCGTCGACATGGACAGCGCGGGCAAGATACGGCTCTCGCGCAAAGCCCTGCTGACGCCCGAAAAGAGGTAAACCAAGCCGCGTCCCCCGCCCCGCACCCGCGGGGCGGGGGGGACCGCGCGGCGCCAATAGAGAGGCCACGACTCCCATATGAAAAAAACCGTTACCGAAAAAAAACCCAAAGATCTCGAAGCGGCTTTCGAACAGGTGCAGAAGTTCTACCAGTTCATGAACGCCAACAAGCTGGAGGTCGTAGAATTTTCCAAGGATGAAACCTATATAAAGCTGGTCCGCAAGCACAGCGGGACGGCGCACCCTATCCCCGTGTTCACAAGCGCCCCCGCCCACGCCCCGCAGGCCGCCGCCTCCAGATCGGCCCAAACCGCGGCAGCCCCGGCGGCCACCGCCGGCGAGACCATAAAGGCCCCGATGTCCGGCATCTTCTACCGCGCGCCCACGCCGTCCAGCCCCCCGTACGTCAGGGAGGGGGACAACGTTAAAGAGGGCCAGATCCTCTGCATCATCGAAGCCATGAAGGTCTTCAACGAGATCAAGGCCGAAGAAGACTGCGTCATAGTCAAGGTGCTGCTCGAGAACGGAAAACCGGTGGAACCGAACGGGGACTTGTTCCAGGTCAAGAAGAAATAAATGACCGAAACGGCGAAATTCACCGACACCGTGGCCCAGACCGCGGAAAAGATCTCCGGGCTGCTGAAAGGCGGCGGAGAACTGACCTCCTGGGACCTCAAGCTCAAGCTCCACCTTTCCAGCTCGGCGCTATACCTGGCGCTCGGCTGGCTGGCGGCGCAGGGGAAGATACAGATCTACCCCCAGGACCTGAACTACCGGATCAAGCTTTCAGCCTGATCGCAGGGCCGGACGCGAAACAAATGCATACCCGAAACAGGCTGGCGGCGCCGGGCAAGAACAAGCCCGGCAACCTTTCCTACGTGATCTACTGGCTGCTCTCTTTCTCGTTCAGCATCTGGCTTATCTGGCTGCTGTTCAGCGCCTCGGCGCAGGACAGCATGCTGGGCGGGCCGGCGGCCAGGGGGCTGGTCAGTTTCTTCGGGCGCACCGCCTACCTCTTTCCCTTCATCCTGCTTTACGGCCTCATCGCCCTGCTGCTGAAGCTGGGCAAGCCGCATAAAGGCATCCTCACGCTCACGGCCGGCGCGCTGCTGCTGCTGGGCGCGGTGTCCTCGATGATCGAGATGCTGGGGCTGCGCTTCAACCCCGCAACCTTC
>CAZJUL010000509.1:438-1992 GCA_964549095.1 uncultured Elusimicrobiaceae bacterium | reverse complement strand
AAAAATTAATATAACCGGCAGCGGCAGGCCGCGGCGCGCGGTGCCGTTTGAAGCGCGGCCCATTAACTAGTAAAATATTCCTTTCTGAATTCCAGGCGGTAACGGACAACACCATGAACGAACTTGTCTTCCTGCGCCACGGCGCCGCGCTCTCAGTCCAGGAATCCGGGGCCTCCAACGACCGCGGCAGGCGCCTCGCGCCCGAAGGGAAAGCCCAGGCCGAGCTGTCCGCCAGGCGGCTCGAGGCCGCCGGCTTTTCGCCGGAAATAATAATTTCAAGCCCGTACAGCCGCGCGCTGGAGACCGCCGACATAGCCGCCGGGCGCTTCCCCTCCGCGAAAAGGGTGAGCGTGGAAGACCTGGCCTCCCCGCCCTCGCTGACCGGGGTGCTGCAGGCGATCGAATCCGCGGCCGGCGCCGCGCCCTCCGTGCTGGTGGTCGGCCACCAGCCCACGCTTGGCGCCCTGACCGCCGTGCTGCTGAAAGCCCCGGCCCCGCCGCTCTCCACCGGCTCTTTCGCCTACCTGAAGCTGCCCCTCGGGCTGGCCGGGGACTCGGCCGAGCTGGTAGAATTCTTCACCCCCGACGACGCCTCCTGAGGGCTAAAATGCGCCACGCTCCTTTCCGCCGCTGCGTTTTCCTGGCGGCGGTTTTTCTATTCACGGGGAACTTGAGCGCGAAAGAACGCCCCGTCAGGATAATGCTTTATTCCGTCTATAAGCCGTCCCGCATCACCATCGCGCCCGCCAAGGGCAACGTCTTCCTGGACGACCTGCTGGTGAACGGCCCGCTCACCATCGAGGCCGCCGGCTCAATGCTCAAGATAAAAGGCCGCGCTCCCGCCAAGCTGGCGCGGATCAGCGCGGGGTCGAAAGGCGCCTGGCTTTACGGCGGCCGCAACCCGAAGCGCCTCTACACCGGGAATATCGAGATAAAGGCCGAAAAAGGACGGCTCAAGATCATCAACACCCTGAACCTGGACAAATACCTGGCCAGCGTGGTTTCGGCGGAGGTCGGCGACCTTTCCCACACCGAAGCCTACAAGGTGCAGGCCGTGGCCGCGCGCACGTACACCATGAAGAACATGCGCAACCACGTCGGCGAAGGGTATAATATGTGCGATTCCACCCACTGCCAGCTTTTTACCGGCTTCGGCAGCGTCAAGCCCATGGCGCAGGCGGCAGCCGATCTTACCCGGAACGAGATCGTCACCTACAAGGGCGAACTGGTCTCTACCTTTTACCACGCCATCTGCGGCGGCAGGACCGAGGCGGTGGGCTATGTCTGGCCCTCCGTGCACAAGTCCTACCTGGTCTCGGTCAGGGACGGCCCCGAGGACGCGCCGTATTGCGCCATAGCCCCCACCTTCAGCTGGAAGACGCGCATCTCGGTGAAAGCTGTCACCCGGATAGCCCGGGCGCTCAAATGGATAAAGCCGGAAGAAGAGGTGCGCAGGCTGACCGTGCCCGAGCGCGGCGTTTCAAAGCGGGCCGTGACGGTGGAACTGGAGACGGGAGGCAGGAAGGTCCGGATCGCCGCTACGGATTTCTACCA
>CAZJUL010000509.1:0-428 GCA_964549095.1 uncultured Elusimicrobiaceae bacterium | reverse complement strand
GGGCCGGAGGGCCGGCTGGGACGCGGTGAGAAGCACCCTTTTTTACGTCAATTCCGCCAAAGATTATATAATACTGGAAGGCAAGGGCTACGGCCACGGCGTCGGGATGTGCCAGTGGGGGGCCGAGGGCATGGCCAGGCAGGGCTTCAAATACAGGGAGATACTGCTGCATTATTACCCGGGCACCGCGATAACCTATGACTGAACTCCAGGCGATACTGCTGGGCCTGCTGCAGGGCGTGGGAGAGTTCCTGCCTATCTCCAGCTCCGCCCACCTGGCGCTGGCCCCCTATGTAATGGGGACGGCTTACCAGGGCCTGGCCTACGACGTGATGCTGCACCTCGGCACGCTGCTGGCGATAATCATTTATTTCGCGCGGGACTGGGCGGGCATCATAAAAGCCGGGCTGACGCGGCCGAAGGAGGCC
>CAZJUL010000508.1:0-1994 GCA_964549095.1 uncultured Elusimicrobiaceae bacterium | reverse complement strand
CCGAGATCTCCCGGCGGCTGGGCGGAACGCTCGCGAAGATGACAGCCGATTTTAAACAGATGCCGTCCATCTCCATAGACTACGCCGTGATGGAGCGGTCCAAGCGCGCGGCTGTGCTGCCTATAGACATACTCTGGTCCGACGTGGGTTCCTGGGATTCGCTGCCCGAAGTGATAAAGCCGGACGCCGAAGGCAATGTGAAGGTGGGCGATGTGCTGACTTTGGATACCAAGCGGACCACCGTGATGGGGGAGAGCCGGCTTATCGCTACGATAGGGCTTAAGGACCTGATAATTATCGATACCGTGGACGCGCTGCTTATCGCCCGGAGCGGGCAGGCCCAGCGCGTTAAAGAAGTGGTGGACACGCTCAAGGAGCGCAAGCGCAAGGAAGTGGTGGAGCATCTTACCACCTATCGTCCTTGGGGCTACTTCGTAGTGCTGGAGGAAGGCCCCCGCTACAAGATAAAGCGTATCGTTTTGAAACCGGGACAGAAAGTCAGCCACCAGCTGCATTATCACCGCAGCGAGCACTGGATCATCGTGAAAGGTACGGCCAAGGTTACCTTAGGCAGGAAGACCACGCTGGTGCACGAGAATGAAAGCACCTATGTGCCCAAGTCCACGGAGCACCGCCTGGAAAATCCCGGCAAGGTCCCGCTGGAGATAATCGAAGTGCAGAACGGCGAGTATACCGGCGAGGATGATATAGTCCGGGTATCGGATGTGTATAATCGGAAATAGGCCTTCTACAGTATATGGGAAAAAATAATCCTTCCGTTTTCTGGAAAGGCAAAAAGGTGTTCCTGACCGGGCACACGGGCTTTAAGGGCTCCTGGCTGGCCGTCTGGCTGGATTCACTTGGCGCCAAAGTTACCGGCTACGCGCTGAAGCCCCCGACGAGGCCCAGCCTCTTTGAACTCTGCCGCGTAGATAAGATCACCAAAACAATTATCGCCGATGTAAGGGACGCCGGCCGCCTGAAAAAAGCCGTGCTGCAGGCCCGCCCCGAGATCATCATCCACATGGCCGCCCAGCCGCTGGTAAGGGAATCGTACCGGGACCCGCGCGGGACCTATGAGACCAACGTGATGGGCGTAGTGAACCTGCTCGAGGCCGCGCGGCAATGCGGTTCGGCGCGGGCGGTAGTGAACATTACCACGGATAAATGCTACGAGAATACCGAGCGCCTCCGCGGCTACAAAGAGGGGGAACCCCTTGGCGGCTATGATCCGTATTCCAACAGTAAAGCCTGCTCGGAGCTGGTTACCTCGGCTTACCGCAACTCCTTTTTCAACCCGGAAGATTTTAAAGAGCACCGCCTGGCGCTGGCCTCGGCGCGCGCCGGGAATGTCATAGGCGGGGGGGACTGGGCCGCCGACCGCCTTATCCCGGACATAATACGGGCCGCTTTGCGCGGCGAGAAAGTGCTGATACGCAGCCCGCGCGCCATACGGCCGTGGCAGCACGTGCTGGAGCCGCTGAGCGGCTACCTGGCCCTGGCCGAGAAACTTTACAAGGACGGCCCCCGGTACGCCGGCGCGTGGAACTTCGGCCCCGACTCCGGGGACGCCAAGGATGTGGAGTGGATAGTAAAGCGCATGTTCGCGCGCTGGACTGAAGCCCCCGGCTATGTTATCGACAAGGGCCGCCATCCCCACGAGGCGCATTATCTTAAGTTGGACTCCGCGAAAGCCAGGCGCGGGCTGGGCTGGAAACCGCGCTGGAAGGTAGGCGCGGCCATCGATAAGACCGTGGAATGGTTCAGGGCTTACCAGCGCGGCGGCGATATGCGCGCCGCCTGCCTCCATCAGATAAAAGACTACTGCGCCGATTGACCCGTATTCATGGAAATAATATTTTTAGGCACCAACGGCTGGTTCGATACCAAGATAGCCAATACCGTCTGCGCGCTGATCAAGACCGAAAAATACGACATTGTCCTGGACGCGGGCAACGGCCTGGCCAAGCTTGACCGCTATTGCGACGGCTCGA
>CAZJUL010000507.1:0-1995 GCA_964549095.1 uncultured Elusimicrobiaceae bacterium | reverse complement strand
TCCCGGCATAAAATTCGAGCCTGATTATGATCAGTCCGGGTCGCAAGCCGTAGTCTGGGCGCCCTCTCCCGCAGGGTATTCCATAGCGTGCGGGAAAGGGGGGGAATGCCCGAGGTGCTACCTGCTCTCCCTCCGCAAACGAACCGCTGTCCTCCTGGACATGTGCTCCCATCCGACCGGCGTCTGGTGGACGCCGAAAGGGACCCGGGCGCTTATCGCGTCGTATAACGAAGGAGCGGTCCTTTTCCTGCTTGAGCCGTCGTCCGCTTCCCTCAGGGAAATACCCCTTTCCGGCATGACCAAGTACGGCGAAGAGATCGTCAGGATCCCCGAACAGCGCCCGGCCTGGTCCGGCGACAATGTCTGCCGCATCCGGGCCGGCATCCGCTGCAGCTACGACGCCTCCAAGTGCGTAGACAATTCCGCGGACCTACGCAAATACGAGCTGACCGTCGACCTTTCCACGCTGAAAGCCAAGCCGGTGAAGGTCAAGTAAAAGGTCCGCCGGACCTGCATCCTCACAACGCCGCTGACGGCGCCCCGCGCCTTTCCTTATATATAGGGCGGAGCGCGGGGGAAAATAAAAAAACAAAATAACGCTTGACAGGCCGCGCGGCTTTATGATAGAAAATGAATAGTGAATCACTATTCGCTTTTTCCGCGCGAGGCGGAGCCGGGCGAAAGACAGAACGGAGGAGACAGAAAATGAACGATATGAAAGTGGTGGTAATAACCGGTGCGGCGAGGGGGCTGGGGCGCGCCGGCGCGGAAAGGTTCCTTTCTTCGGGCAACTGGAAGGCGGCGCTTTTCGACGTGAACGCGGAGATGCTGGAGAACACGGCCAAAGAGCTCGGCGCAAAATACGGCGCCGACAACGTTATGTGGCTGAAGGTAGACATCACCTCGGGCGAGTCGGTTGACGCCGCGATGAAGGACGTGCTGGCGAAGTTCGGCCGCATAGACGCCCTGGTGAACAACGCCGGCGTGACCCGGGACGCTATGCTGCACAAGATGGCCGAAAAGGACTGGGATATGGTCCTGAACGTAAATCTCAAGGGCGCCTTCCTCTGCACCAAGGCCGTGGCCCCGCATATGAAAGAACGGAAGTCCGGCGCCATAATCAACACCTCTTCCGTAGTCGGCCTTTACGGCAACATCGGCCAGAGCAATTACGCCGCCTCCAAGTTCGGCATGATCGGCCTGACCAAGACCTGGGCGAAGGAAATGGGCAGGGACGGCATACGCGTGAACGCCGTTGCCCCCGGCTACACTATGACCGAAATGCTCGGCTCAGTGCCGGAAAAGATCCTGACCTCCGTGGCCGAAAAGACCCCGCTCAAGCGCCTCGGGAAGCCCGAAGACATAGCCAACGCCTATTTCTTCCTGGCCAACGACGATTCCGCGTTCGTCACCGGCAATATCCTGTCCGTGGACGGGGGGCTGGTCATCTGATGAACGCTCCCGCCACCCCGAAAGGCGTTTTGACCCGCGAAAGGATAATCAAGGCCTCCGGCCGCGTATTCTCGCGCAGGGGCTATAACGCCTCAGGGGTGGCCGATATCTGTGCAGCCTCCGACCTGGCGGTCGGGGGCTTTTACAGGTATTTCTCCGGCAAAGAGGACATTCTCAAGGACATCGTAGCGGAACTTGGCGGGAAGCTTGCGGAAAAGCTGGCCTGTCCGCCGCCGGCCGGTACGGCCGAGGCGGAAATACGCGCCGCAGCGGAGCGGTATTTCGCCTTCGTGGAAGAGAACAAGGCGTTTTACCAGACGCTCCGGGAAGCCGAATTCGTCTGCGACGAAGTCCTGCGCAGGTTCAATTCCGATATCGCCGCAGCCATAGCCGCCCGGCTTGCCGCCTACCGCAAGGATCCCGAAGCCTGCGCGATGACGGCCTTCGCGCTGCTGGGGATACTGCAGTTCTATTCGGCGAAGTTCATCATCTGGGGCGGCAGGAAGGTCCCGACCGCGGCCACCGAAGAGCTTGTCCGCCTTA
>CAZJUL010000506.1:0-2009 GCA_964549095.1 uncultured Elusimicrobiaceae bacterium | reverse complement strand
CTCGGCCTTATGTGCGCGCTGCTCCAGTCTCCGTCGGTGCTGCTGCTGGACGAGCCCACCAACGGAGTGGATCCGATAAGCCGCAGGGAATTCTGGGAACTGCTTTACAGCCTGGCCGCGGACAGGATACTTATAATAGTCTCCACGGCCTATATGGACGAGGCTGAGCGCTGCGCCAGGGTGTATCTGCTGGATTCGGGGCTTCTGCTGGCTTCCGGCGAGCCCCGCGCGGTGCTTAAAGAGACCGGCGCCTCCAATTTCGAGGAGATCTTTATCAGGAAAGGGGCGTTGAATAAATGAACTCCGCCGCCCTTGAGGTTAAAGGACTGTCCATAAAGTTCGGCGATTTTACCGCCGTGGATAATATCTCTTTTTCCGTGAACCGCGGAGAGATCTTCGGTTTTCTCGGGGCCAACGGCGCGGGGAAAACCACCACCATACGCATGCTCTGCGGTCTGTTGTCGCCCACCTCCGGTTCCGCTCTGGTGGGCGGCCTGGGGTTTGAGGACGGCGGGTGGGGCATTAAAAAGATAGTGGGCTATATGTCCCAGAAGTTCACGCTTTACAACGACCTGACCGTCGGTGAAAACCTGGATTTCGCGGCGGGGCTGCGCAAACTGGATCCCGCTTACGCTAAAAAGCGCCGCGAAGAATTGTTCGGACTGATAGGCTTTGAAAAGCCGCTTTCGTCCAAAGTCTCGGCCCTGCCGGGCGGCATCAAGCAGGAGCTGGCGCTGGCCGCGGCCATGCTGCACGATCCGGAGATCGTCTTTCTCGACGAGCCCACCTCGGGGGTGGCGCCGGCTTCCCGCGCCAGGTTCTGGGCGCTGATACGGAAGATAACAGGCCTGGGCAAAACGGTGATAGTTACCACGCATTACATGGATGAGGCCGAGCAGTGCGGCCGCATAGCCCTGATGCGCGCGGGCCGCCTGATAGCGCTGGGCTCTCCTGAAGAATTGAAAAAATCCGCCTTCCCCGGCCCCATGGCGGAACTGGATTTTAAGGGGGCCGAAGCGGCCTCCTTTATTTCCGGGCTGGAAAAAGCCGCCGGGCTGCTGGAGTTTGCGCCGCAGGGCATGCGCTGGCACGCCGCTTTTTCCGATAAGGCCTCGATGGACGCCGCGCTGCGCGGGCTGCCGCATTCCGCTTCGGTCGCGCTGATAAAGCCCTCGCTTGAAGACGTGTTCATAAGGCTCGTAGAAGGAACCGAGAGATAACCACTGTAAATTTATGTCTTTCAATATTCACCGGGCTTATGCTATCGCGCGCAAAGAGGTTATGCACGTTCTGCGCGATCCGTTCACGCTGGCGCTGGCCCTGGGCCTGCCGGTGATGCTGGTCACTTTCTTCGGCTACGCCATAGATTTCGAGGTTAAGGACATAAGCCTGGCCGTCTCGGACCGGGACAACGGGCCGGCCGCCCGCAGGCTCAAAGAGATCTTCTCGTCTTCCGGCTATTTTTACGTCGTAGCTCCCGCCGCCGGCGCGGGCCCCGTAGCCATGCTGGATTCGGAGAGGGCTTCCGCGGCGCTTTTTATAGAGCCGGGTTTTTCCAAAAAAATAAAAGGCGGCGATCCGGCGGAGGCGCAGTTCGTGCTGGACGGGAGCGACAACTCCAAAGCGGCGGCCGTGCTCGGCTATCTGCCCGGCATACAGCGCGCCGCCCAAAGCCGGCTGGCTGATCCCGCGAAGCTGTTGTTAAGCGCAGCGGATCCGCTTTCGGTTGAGACCCGCTTCCTCTACAACCCGGAGTTGAACAGCCGCTGGTTCACCGTTCCAGGCCTGGCCGCGATAATCATAGGGCTGCTGGCGATAATGCTCACGGCGCTGACCGTGGCCCGGGAATGGGAGAACGGCTCCATGGAACTGCTGCTTTCAACCCCGGTGCGCCCGCTTGAAATAATAGCCGGCAAGCTGCTTCCCTACGGTATACTGGTGCTGGCGGGAGTGTTTTTCGTATACCTGGTATCCAGGCTGGTTTTCGGCGTGCCTTTCGCGGGCCGCCA
>CAZJUL010000505.1:0-2010 GCA_964549095.1 uncultured Elusimicrobiaceae bacterium | reverse complement strand
CACTATCAGGCAGGAGATAAGGAGCGGGCCCATAAAGATGCCGATGGGGCCGTAAATCCGCAGGCCGCCGAAAATGCCCAGGAACAGCAGGAATACGGGGAGTTTAGCCCGCTGGCCTATCAGGACGGGCCGCAGGACGTTATCGAGAAGACCCACAACGATCATGCCCCATAAAATTACGAACAGGCCGGTGGAAAGGCTTTTTACAAATATCAAAGCGGTGCCGAGCGGCAGCCAGATAAGGCTGGTTCCCACGAAAGGGATCAGCGCGGCGAACGAGGTCAGCAGGCCGAAGAGAACCGGCGCCGGGGCGCCGGCCAGGGCGTAGCCTATGGCGCCGGTCACTCCCTGCACCGCCGCCGTCAGAAGAATGCCTCTTACAATGGCGATCGTGGTGTTGTAAAGCTGATTCGCTATGCGGTATTTATGCTCCGTATCCATCGGCATAAGATCTATCATCCAGTGGAGCAGACGCTCCCCGTCCCTGAAAAAAACGAACAGCATGGCTATTACGACCATGAAACTGACAAGAAAAAAGAAAATATTCTTGAGTATGGTGCCGGCGGATTTTATGATGTTTTCCTGGAGATTTTTGATATTGCCCAGAACAATATCTCCGGCGTCCAGGTTCCAGACCGAACGGAGCCCCTCGGGAATCTGAAAGTCCAGCGCGGACTGGGAAAAGCGCGCCAGTAATTGGTTGGTCTTGGGATATATTTCCTTTGATTCCTTGAAAAGCAGCCAGCCGAAGATCAGCAGCGGCAGAACCACGGTAAGCAGTACGGCGCCCGTAGAAACCGCGGCGGCAAGGTTGTTGCGGGGGGCGAAGCGGCGCGCGAGCCAGAGGTGCGCGGGGTAGAAGATCAGGGCCAGGGTGCCGGCGACAAGTATGGCGCCCAGAAAAGGCGAAAGTATCCTTAACAACTGGTAAAGAAGGAACAGAAGTATTCCGAAAAAGAAAAAATTAAAGACCTGGAGCTTGTCGAATTTAAGGAATTTCACGGTCTGCGGCGGGTTTTCCATGGGGTAATTATATCACAAATTTCCACCGCAGAAAATAAATGCTATATTGTAGCGGAGATGAGCAATTTACCTGGAACTTTTGACAGGGGGAGCGTCACCAATTTTTCCCGGAACTCGTATGAAGCCGTTTTTTCCGTCTTTATGGTGGCGATCGCCTATTTTTACCGGGATAATCCGCAAATTGTCTACCCCGCCGTCCTTTATTTTTTTCTGCTGTTGATGGTCTCCAATTTTGTCTTCAACCAGCTGCTGCGCGAACGGTCTTCGGTCAGCCTCTGGGTCGTGGACCTGATTTTGCTGTTCAACCTGTGGGTCATTACCGGGGTTCTTTATTATTCGGGCGGAAAGGAATCTTATTTCTGGGTGCTCTATCTGCTGCCGATCTTCGCCTCCGCGCTGCTGGTCAGCCGCACGGACGTGGTCGGCGTCGTCTTTCTGGCCGCGTTGGCGTCGTCGCTGTTCGCCCTGCCGCTGCGTTCCTCCGACCTGGCCGGGGTCATGAGCCTGCTGGTAAAGTTGTCGGTATTCATTCTTTCGGCCGCGGTAGTCTACCGCACCGCGGAAGCGAAGAAAAAGACGGAGGCCGTTCTGGTGTCCAAGAGGCGGGAGGTGGAAGCGATAGCCCGTGAACTCATGAACAGGGACACGGAGCTTGTGAAGACGGCCTCCGCCGGGGAAATGGGCCAGCTGGTAAGCGGCGTAATGCACGACCTCGGCAACTCGGTTTCGGTCATACTTCTGAGCGCCCAGATAGCCAGCGAGGACGAGCAGGTGGATAAGAAAGATATAGAGCGCATAATAAAAGCGGCCAAATTCTCCAAAAGCGTGGTGGCCAGCGCTCTCAGTATCGCGCGCGGACAGGAATACGTCTTTGAACCGGGCGGGATAGGGGAGCCGCTGGGCAATGCCGTCCAATTGGTCGAATACGCTGCGAGGGAAAAGGGCGCGTCCATAAAAGTGGAGCTGCCGGCGGATCTGCCCCGGGTG
>CAZJUL010000504.1:0-2011 GCA_964549095.1 uncultured Elusimicrobiaceae bacterium | reverse complement strand
TTTCATCGATTCGGCGCAGAGCAGCACTTCATACCCTATCCCGCCCGCCTCGATGACGGCGCGGTCTTGGGACCTGGAGAGCACTTTTCCCTTGATGCAGGCGATCATAAATTGTTGACGGCGGACCCGCGCCGGGCGGCGGACACGGCCGCCCTGAAAGGGCCGAGCCTGATGTGGCACACGGCCGCGGCCATCGCGTCGGCGACATCGTCGGGCGTGGGGACCTCTTTCAGCCCCAGGAGCAGCTGCACCGCGCGCTGCATCTGCTTCTTGTCCGCGTTCCCGTTCCCGCTCAGCGTGGATTTTATCGTCTTGGGGTTGTAGGCGTTTATCTTCAGGCCCGTTTTCTCGCAGGCCAGCAGTATGACCCCGCGGGCGTGCGTGGTGTTGGCCTGGGTGTCGGCGCGCTTTGAAAAGAACACTTCCTCTATGGAGATCTCGTCGGGCCCGGCGCGCCGCAGCTCGGCGGCGACGGCGTCGAAGATCTCCAGCAGGCGCTTCTCCAGGCGTTCGCCTTTTTCAGTGTGGATCAGGCCGCAGGAAGCCAGCTTCAGGCCGCCAGCCGGCGTCTTTTCCACCACGGCCCAGCCGGTCCTGTCGAGGCCGGGGTCTATGCCGAATATCTTCATAAGCAGTGGACCTGCGGGGAACAGTCCCCTTCTACCGCTCGCTGCGCTCGCCGGTAAAGGGGACAGTCCCCGCCGCTCGGAGTTATTCCAGCTTGGCTAAAATGGAATCGGGGATGTTGAAGTTGGAGTGCACCTTCTGCACGTCGTCGTGGTCTTCCAGCGCGTTCATCAGGTTCACCACCTGCTGCGCCTTCTCCTCTCCGACGTTGACCTCGTTCTCGGCCAGCATCGTCAGCTCCGCCGAGACAATGGGAACCTTCTGGTCTTCCAGCTTCTTCTTGACGGTCTCGTAATCGCCGGGGGCGGTGATGATCTCGTATTCGTCGGAATCAGCCGGCGACTTGAAGTCCTCCGCGCCGGCGTCCAGGGCCAGCGTCATTATTTCGTCTTCCTTGCCCGCGGACTTCTTGACGGTGAGATAGCCCTTGGCCTTGAACATCCAGGCCACGCAGCCGGTGGCGCCCAGGTTGCCGCCGGAGACTTCGAAGATCTTCCGCACTTCGGAAAACACCCTGTTCTTGTTGTCGGTGGTGACTTCCACCAGGACGGCTATGCCGCCGGGGCCGTAGCCTTCGTACATTATCTCTTCATAGACCACGCCGGGCAGCTGGCCGGTGCCGCGCATCACGGCGCGCTTCACGTTGTCGATGGGCATGTTGGCGGCCCGGGCGTCTTCCATGGCCTTGCGGAGGCGGGGGTTCTCTTCCGGCTTGCCGCCGCCGGATTTGGCGGCTATGGTGATCTCTTTAATGATCTTGGTGTAAACCTTGCCTTTCTTCGCGTCCGTGATGGCTTTTTTATGCTTGATGCCTGCCCAGTGAGAATGTCCACCCATTGTCAACTCCTTGTAGCTGTCGGCCTGAATATACCTGCCGGACGGCGCGGCGGAACTTAAATTACCCGCCCGTTCAAATAAATTCTATAATAATATCCGCTCTTTCACAAGCCATTGCCGCAAGCATCGGGGACAGACCTTGACCCGGGGTATTGAGTATCCGGCGCTCAGCAGGCTGCACCGGAAAGATCAGCGCCTCAGGGTTCAATAATCAAGGTCTTTCCCCGGCTTTTAATTCACGTACGCCCCCTTAGCTCAACTGGATGGAGCAACTGCCTTCGAAGCAGAAGGTTAGAGGTTCGAGTCCTCTAGGGGGCATGCATTTTGGTATCAAGCATTGGGGACACCTTGCGGCAAGGTGTCCCCGGCTTCTTCCTGTCGCGAAACATTTTTGTAACTAATCCTTAATGTTATTGAAAGACATATATCAGAGAATATAATATGCAGTGGAAAGCGATAGCCGCGGCATTTTTATTGGCTGGGCCCCTTGGCGCCCAGGAGATAGCCAACAAGGACCTGGGGCGCAAGGCGCTCGAGACCGCGGTGG
>CAZJUL010000503.1:0-2022 GCA_964549095.1 uncultured Elusimicrobiaceae bacterium | reverse complement strand
GCGCCGTGAACAGCACGAAATCCGCGGCGTAATCTTCCGGCCTGAAGCCGCCGGGCACTTCCTGCCTTTTCTTAAGCAGCCGCCCGCCCGTGGCCAGATCGTAATCGTACACCGACGCCGGCGTGGTCAGGGATTCGTAGTTGAACCTGAACCAGTCGGCCTTGTACTCGAAATTCTCGCCGGCTTCGGCCACGTAGGTCGGTTCGTCGAAGGGGATATAGGAATCTTTCTTGTCCGACCTGCCCAGCACGCGCAGCTTGGGCAGGCCGCCGTTCCGCTCTTTTATCACCAGCCATTTTTCATAGACGTCAATGTATTCCACCAGCGTGTCGTCGCGGTGCGCTATCACGTCCGTCCAGGAGGACTTGTCCGTCTTGTCCTGCGGGCAGGACGAAACCTTGAAATTCCTGGCGTTATCGTTGTTCGTGATATAGAAAACGCTCCCGCCGTCGTCCACGGAATACTCCAGCTTCGGCTGCCGCGGATAGAACATTCTGAAGCCTTCTTCGGGGCGGTCCGCGTCCAGGTAGCGGTACTCGGTGGAGAGCGTGGCGCCGGTCCTCAGGAAGATATGCCTGTCGGTCTTGGCCTTGGAAACGCTAACCTCGAAGGTGTCATCCTTCTCGAAATATATTTCTTTGTCCTCTTTTTCGCCCAGCCTGTGGGCCAGCACCCTGTTCCAGCGCAAAGTTTCGGTGTCCTGCTTCACGTAGAAGAGCGTCTTATTGTCGTTCGCCCAGGTCATGTTGCCGGCCGTGTCCGGGATGTTTTCGTCCAGGACCTTTCCCGTCTCCAGGTCCTTGAAGTGGACGGCATAGAACCGCCTGCCTTTGGTGTCCACGCCGAAAGCTATCATCTTATGGTCCGGCCTGATGGTGGGGAAACGGACGTGGAAATACGCCTGGCCTTTGGCCATTTCGTTCACGTTAAGCAGCAGCTCTTCCGGCGCGTCCAACCCGCCCTTCTTGCGCGCGAAGACGGGGTACTCGAAGCCTTTTTCATACCGCTTGTAATAGAAATACTGCCCGTATTTGAACGGCACCGAAGAATCGTCCTCTTTGATGCGGGATCTCATCTCGGTGAAAAGTTTTTCCTGGAGCTGCTCCGTATGCTTCAGCGCCGCGTCGGTGAACGCGTTCTCGGCCTTCAGATAGGCGATGACTTCGGGGTTTTCGCGCTCCCGCAGCCAGTAATAATCGTCCGTGCGCGTTTCGCCGTGCTTTTCAAGCTTATACGGTACCCGCTTGGCTTTGGGCGGCTCGGCCGCCGCCGCCAGGCCCGACAGCCCCAGCATGAAGAACGCCGCGCCCAGCACCGCCGGATAATCGAAATGGTTCATATGGAATACCGCCTTGTCAGATACCCATCCGCGACAGCGACATGCAGATATCGTTGGCCAGTTCCACCAGCCGCGGGTGGGAGGCCTCGAAGCCTTTGACCGCGTAGGAGATGCCGCTGGTGGAGAGGTTCTTGAGCTGCATGCTCTGGTTGGAGCGCAGGACTTCGTGGGCCGCCGCCTCGGTAAAATTGGCTATGCTCCGGGCCTCTTCCAGCCTGCATTCGGGAAGCGCCTGCAGCTCCGTCTTCAGTTCCGCCAGCAGCTTCGCCAGCGCCTCAGCGTCCGCGCCGCCCTTCCTGTTCATTATATCTATGGCGGTTTCCATCTTCGAAAGGATATCTTTTATCATAAGGGTCCTCCGGTGTCTCCCCGATATTCTATTAAATGCGGCGAACGTCAGGCGCCTCATCGCAGGCCGCACGGCCAAAACTATAATATCAAAAATTCCTGCAGGTTGGCGGCGATTGGGCGGGTTTTCATCAGCAGAGCGGCGGCCGGGCGGGGGAAAAGCCAGGGAGAACGCGGGTTGTCAGGGGAATTCAGCCGGCCGGGGCGGGGGGATCAATGGTGCGGAAGCGACTGACAGCGTTTCCAGATAACGATAGTAAAAAAACGCCCGCGATCAATTAAAAACCCGAAAATAAAGGCGACTGAAAAAGCCGGCCAAACTGGACAAGTAAAGC
>CAZJUL010000502.1:0-2026 GCA_964549095.1 uncultured Elusimicrobiaceae bacterium | reverse complement strand
TCCAGGCCGAGCCGGTCTGGCTCTGGTCGGGGGCGTGCGCCCGGCCGGCCTTCTTTACGAAAGTGCATTTAAACATGACCTCAACCTGGTGGAAGCCGCGGTTGACGCCGGCGAATTCGTGGTTGGCTGCGATATAGTCGCGCAGGTAGCGCGCCTCGCCCGGGCGCACCAGGATCCCGGTCTCCTCCAGGCATTCCCGCACCACGGCGCCGTGCAGCGTCTCGCCGCTCTTAACCCCCCCGCCCGGCAGCAGGTAGTAGGTCCCCGCGGCGTCGCGGGCGCGCATCAAGAGCACGCGCCCTTCCCGGATCACTATGGCTTTGGCGGAAACGCGCACCTTTTTGTTCCTGGTCAGCATGGCGTCAGAAAGGATAGCCGATCTTGATGATGGCGTTGGTGCCTTCGGACCCGTAGGCGAAGTCCACCGTGGCCACCAACTGCGGCCTTATCACCAGCCGGGCCGAGACGCCGGGGCCGTACTTCAGGTCGCGCAGGCGGAAGCCGGAAACCTTGGAGAAGACGGTGCCCACGTCGATAAAAGGCGCGATCTCGGTCTCGCTGATGAACTTGTAGAAAGGCGTCTTGGAAAGGGTTATCCGCTCCTCCAGCGTGAAGACGAACTTGCCGCGGTCGGTGAAGCGGCCGTCGCCGGTCATCCGCAGGCCGGTGCTTTCGCCGAGCTGGGGCATGGCGTAGAACGGCAGCGTGTCGCCCCGCTGGAACTGCAGCAGGTAATGCGCGGCCGTGACGAAGCGCCCCTCTTCCTTATAGTTATAGTAATGCTTGACCTGCAGCGCGTAGGTGCGGTACTCGTAATCCGAGCCCAGCCGCTTGTTGGAGTAGAGCACCGAAGCGCTGGCGTAGGTGCCGATCTTGGGCAGGAAAGGGTGGTCGGTGTCGTCGTAGACCAGGGAGAAGCGGTTGGTATGGAAGGCGGCCATCTCCGAGGCCGCCGCGTAGTCGGCCGGGAATTCCTCTTTTACCTGGCCGTTGTCCACCGGGCCCACGCCGATGCGCTTGTCGAAATAGGAATGGTTGAAATTGAAGAAGAGGTTCTTTATCAGCGGGATGTCGGCAATGATCTCCTCGCCGGTCATCCTGAGAGAATAGTTGGCTTTGTCCCCGTGCTCCGAGTTTATGCCGTAGCCGTAGAAGGACGGCTTGCCGGTTATCCAGTGCTTTGCCTCCACGCTCAGGCGGATGTTGGAGCGGAACAGGCCCGGGGTGTAATAATACGCCATCAGCTCGCGCTCCACGCGCTCCGACTTGGAGGCCCGCAGTATGAAATAGCGCTTGTCGTCGGGAAAGATGTAGTGGCGGTAGGTCAGGGTGGTGCGCAGGTTCTTGTTGTAGGTGACGGACGGGACCAGCACGGATCTTATCTCGCCGGTCTTTTTTTTCTTGAGCGCCAGGACCGGCATGATGCCGACGCTGGGCCCCAGGTCCTTGCTGGAGTCCGCCACCGGGAAAGGGATCACGGGGCCCCGGCTGGTGTCTATCGTTATCGCGTTGAGCACACGGCCGATGAAGCCTTCCCTGGGCGGGACGGGCCGCTCGACGGTCTTGAGGATGTCTTCCTTGGTCTTGGGTTCCGGCTTGACCAGCTCCTGCTTGGCTTTAGGGCCGGGCTTTACCAGCGCCCGTTTCTTTTTTTTGGGGGCTTGGGCGGACGCGGCCGCGGTGAGCAGCAGCGAGAAGGCCAGGGAGATAAGGGCGGCGCGCTTGAACATCTTAATCGGTGAAGCCGAGGGCTTTTACTATGGGCATTTTTCTGCCGTAGCCGAAGGACTTTTCCGTGACCTTCAGGGCTATCGGCAGCTGCTTGCGCTTGTACTCGTTGAGCTCCAGCCGGCGCAGGATGGAGCGGACCAGCGCGGGCTTGAAACCGCGCGCGGCTATCTCCGCCGGGGTGCGGTTCTCTTCCAGGTAGAGCCGCAGGATCTCGTCGAGAGTCTTGTAGGGGGGCAGGTCGTCCTGGTCCTTCTGGCCGGGCTTTAGTTCCGCGGTGGGCGGGCGCTTTATGATG
>CAZJUL010000501.1:0-2034 GCA_964549095.1 uncultured Elusimicrobiaceae bacterium | reverse complement strand
AGGCAGTGCTCCTGGTAGAACTTGTTGACGGCCGCGTCAACAAGTTCTACCAGGAGCACTGCCTGCTGGAGCAGGCCTCCATCCGGGACAGCAAGCTGTCCGTGACGCAGTTCGTGAAGGAGTATTCCGACAGGCTGAAAGGGAACATACAGATAAAGAAGTTCGACTGCTACATAGTCGGAATGGAATAACGGCCCGTCGCGGGGTCCGGGCGCGCAAGCACCCGGGCCCCGGGCCGTCAAACTTATGGCCTACAAACGAGTCCTGCTGAAAATATCGGGCGAAGCGCTGGCCGGCGACGGCGACGGGCGCTCGATAAACCCGTCCGCTCTCACTTTCATCTCCGAAGAAATACGCAAGGCCTACAGGCCCGAGACGCAGCTCGCCGTGGTCATCGGCGGCGGCAACATCTGGCGCGGCGCCAAGGACGGCGCCGGCATGATAGACCGCGTCATCTCCGATAACATGGGGATGCTGGCCACCATCATTAACGCGATGGCGCTGCAGTCCGCGCTGGAGCACAAGGGCATACAGACCCGGGTCCAGACCGCGATAGAGATCTCCCGCCTCGCCGAGCCGTTCATCCGCCGCAGGGCCATACGCCACCTTGAAAAGGGCCGCGTGGTCATTTTCGCGGGCGGCACCGGCAACCCGTATTTCACCACCGATTCGGCAGCGGCGCTGCGGGCCGCCGAGATAGGCGCCGACGTCATCTTCAAGGCCACGCAGGTGGACGGCGTTTACACCAGCGATCCGAAGCTGGACAAAAAGGCGAAGATGATAAAGAACATTACCTACATGGAAGCCATACGCAAAGGCCTCAGGTTCATGGACACCAGCGCCCTTACGCTCTGCATGGAAAACAACCTCCCGATACTGGTCTTCAACCTGCACGTTCCCGGCAACATAAAGAAGGCCGTCGGCGGCGAGACCGTCGGCACGCTGATCAAATAGCGGGGACAGACCTTTACTGCGGTGTTATCAGATTCCGGGCATGCCTCCTGTTGCATTCAGGTCATTCTTCAAGGTCTGTCCCCAATGCTAGGAGCTCAATGAGTATGAAAGCAAAGATCTCCGCCGCCATAGAGCAGCATATCGCCGCGGCCGGCGCCATGCCTGCCCGTGCGGACATCATCGAGCGGATGGCCGCCGCACTGATCGCGGTCGTCGACCGGGGCGGCAAAATACTGGTCTGCGGGAACGGCGGCAGCGCCGCGGACAGCCAGCACATAGCGGCCGAACTGGTGGGCCGCTTCAGTAAAGAGCGGCGCCCCGTGGCCGCGGTCTCCCTGACCACCGACACTTCCGTCCTCACCAGCCTGTCCAACGATTACGGTTTCGACAGGGTCTTCGAGCGGCAGGTCGAAGCCCTCGGCAGTAAAGGCGACGCCCTGATCGGCATTTCCACTTCCGGCGCCAGCCCCAATGTCGTAAACGCTATGAAAAAAGCCGGGGAGCTGGGTCTCCTCACCATCGGCCTGCTGGGCCGCGACGGCGGCGCCATAAAGCGGCACTGCGCCCACGCCCTTATCATAGACGGCGCCGACACGCCCCGCGTGCAGGAGATGCATATCCTGGCCGCGCATATCCTCTGCTCCCTCATCGAAGATCACATCGCGCAGAAATAACCCCTTTGGCGGCTTCAGGGCCCGGCCGCGGCCGGCGGGAGCGCCGCGCCTTGCGCCTTGTGAAAAAAAGGGCGGTATAATTTAATATAATTGAAAGTAAGGCATCTGCGCGCCGCTGAAAAAACGGGCAAACAAACCAGTCAAGGAGCCTTTATATGGCAGAAACGGACGTGAACGACATTATTTCCCAGTTGGAACTGGACATGATGGAGAAAGTGGATAAATTCAAGCGCGAGCTGACCACGCTGCGGACCGGCCGCGCCAACCCGCAGCTGCTCGACGGGGTGTCGGTTGAATATTACGGCGCCCGCGTGCCCCTCAAGCAGGTGGCCTCTATTTCCACGCCGGAGCCCCGCACGCTGGAAGTGCGCCCCTGGGACAAGTCCGCTGCCGACGCCGTGGAGAT
>CAZJUL010000500.1:0-2035 GCA_964549095.1 uncultured Elusimicrobiaceae bacterium | reverse complement strand
CCCTTTTAAACATGCGTGATCCGCCTGACCTTTTCTTCCCTGGTGATGGCTTCCACGATGTCGCCGGCCCTGTAGTCCTTTATCCCGTCCAGCAGGATGCCGCACTCCAGGCCTTTCTCCACTTCTTTCACGTCTTCCTTGAAGCGCTTCAGGCCGGAGATCTTGCCCGTGCCTACCGCTGCCCCGGCGCGCATCAGGCGCACGGGCTGGTTCCTGACCATCTTGCCTTCCTTGACCAGCGAGCCGGCCACCTTGCCGGAACTCAGGTCGAACAGTTTCTGTATCTCGGCCCGGCCGGTCACCGTTTCCACTATCTCGGGGGCGAGCAGGCCGCTCATGGCCGCCTTCACGTCCTCCAGCAGGTCGTAGATGATCTGGTAGGTGCGGATCTCGACCTCGGACGCTTTGGCTTCTTCCTCGACCTTGGTCTCCGCTTCCACGTGGAAGCCGAAGATCACGGCGTCGGAGGCCTTGGCCAGCAGCACGTCGGATTCGGTGATATTGCCGACGCCGCTGTGCAGGATATGTATGGCCACCTCGTGCGTGCTCAGGCGCTCCAGCGAGTCCTTTATGGCCTGCAGCGAGCCGAACACGTCCGTCTTTAGGACTATGTTGAGGTTCTTCAGCAGCTTCTTGTCCACCTGCGATTTCAGCGACAGCAGGCTGACGTGCTTCTGGTGGATAAGGGCGTCCTCGCGCTTGTGCAGCTTGCGCTTCTCGGCGACGTGGCGCGCCTCTTTTTCGTTCTTGTAGACCTTGAAGGTGTCGCCGGCGTGGGGGACTTCGCCGCTGATGCCCAGCAGGCCGGAAGGCTCGCCGGGGCCGATCTTATCCAGGCGCGCGCCGCGGTCGTTTATCAGCGCGCGCACCTTGCCGTGGGAAGTCCCCACCACGAACGGGTCGCCGACCTTGATGGTGCCGTTGACCGCTATCACGGTGGCCAGCATGCCCATCTTCGGGTCCAGCCGGGCCTCGATGACAATGCCGGAGCCCAGCGCGTCGGGGTTGGCCTTCAGCTCCATCACCTCGGCCTGCAGGGCCACTATCTCGAGGAGTTTATCCAGGTTGGTGCGTTTTTTAGCGGAGATCTCCACCATCGCGGTCTTGCCGCCCCATTCTTCCGGGTTGAGCCCGATATTGGCCAGCCGCTGCTTTATCTCCTGCGGGTTGGCCGTGGGGAGGTCCATCTTGTTGATGGCGACTATTATGGGCACATTGGCGGCCTTGGCGTGGTTGATGGCCTCCAGCGTCTGGGGCATCACGCCGTCTACGGCGGAGACCACCAGCACTACGATGTCCGTTATCTTCACGCCGTGCGCGCGCATCGCGGTGAACGCCTCGTGGCCGGGGGTGTCCAGGATGGTTATCATGCCCTTGGACGTCTTCACCATGTAGGCGCCGATGTGCTGGGTGATCTGCCCGGCTTCCGTATCCACGACGTTCGACTCCCGGAAAGCGTCCAGCAGCGTGGTTTTGCCGTGGTCCACGTGGCCCATGATGGTCACGATGGGGCTGCGGTGCTTCAGCATCTTGGGATCTTCCTTTTCCTCCGTCTCGGTCGTCTCCTCGTCGAAGATCGGGACGATCTCGAGGTCGAAGCCGTAATCGGCGGCGATCAGCGTGCCCACGTCGGCGTCAAGGCGCTGGTTGATGGTGGCGAACACGCCCATGCCCATGAGTTTTTTTATGAAGTCCGTGGGCTTCACGCCGATCTTTTCCGCCAGCTCGCGGACGATCATCTGCGTGGAGACCGTTATTTTCGGCAGTGACTTCACGTTGTCCGTCCGGGGCTCCGCGGCGGGGGCGGGCGCGGGCTTGGGCGGAACTGCGGGCCTGGCGGGCTGCAGCGCCGGCTTGGCCGGGACGGGCGGGACCGCGGGCCTGACAGGCGGCCTGGCCGGCGTATGCGCGGCCGGCCTGGCCGGATGGGCCGCGGGAGACGCGGGCCTGGCAATGTAAGAGGGGGGCACGGCCGGCCTGGCCGGCGGGTGCGCGGCGGGCGCAGCCGGTTTAACCGGGTGCGCGGGAGCTGCGG
>CAZJUL010000499.1:0-2042 GCA_964549095.1 uncultured Elusimicrobiaceae bacterium | reverse complement strand
GACCAGGCTGCGGGAATTCTCCACCCGGCCAAGGGGCAGCGGTATTCCGCGGGCCACGGCGTTCATAAGCTTGTAGAAATTGGCTTTCACCCCGGGGCCGTAAACCAGCGGCGGCCTGATGACGGTCGTTTCAAGCCCGGTCTCCGCGGAGACCTTTTTAAGCGCTTCCTCAGCTTCAAGTTTGCTGACACCGTACGGGTCCTGCGGCGCCGGCGGGGCGTCTTCCCTGTAGGGGACAGGCGCCTCCTCCCCGTTTACTTTGACCGAACTCATGAAGACAAGCCGTTTAACGCCGGCTGCGGCGGCGGCGCGCGCCAGTCTTTCAGTCCCGGCGACATTCACGCGCCGGTACGCGGCGATCGGATCGGCGGCGGTTTCAGCCATCACGTGCACCCTGCCGGCCAGGTGTATGACGGTATCCATCCCCGCCAGCGCCGCGGTCCAGTCCGTATCCGCCCAGACGGCGGCGCGCACCTTGGCCAGGCCCAGGGCTTTTGCGCAAAGGGGCCTGCCTATGAACCCCGTAGCGCCAGTGATCAGGATATTCGCCATGTATTTCCAGGAAGGAGCGGTCCGCGCCTCCGCGCAGTCCTTACTGCGCGGGAGACCGGCGCCACACGGTTCGGTTCACATAATCCGTGTAAGAAAGAATGATGCGGAGGACCTTTTCGGACACATTGGGCACATCGTAGTCGCTCACCACTCTCGAAGAGGGCTTCCGCTTTCCGTCCCGGGCCGTGAGAACGGCTATCGCCTGCTTTACGCGGCGCGTTTCCAAGCCGGTCATTATCACGGCGGCTTCTTCCATCCCTTCGGGGCGCTCGTGGGCCTCCCGGATATTCAGGGCCGGGAAATTCAGTATGGAGGCCTCTTCGGTAATGGTCCCGCTGTCGGAGAGCACCACGAAAGCGTTCTTCTGCAGGCAGACATAATCCGAAAAGCCAAGCGGTTTGAGCAGCTCGATGTTTTTATGGAACTTCATCTTCTTGCTTTCGAACCTTTTCCGAGTCCTCGGGTGCGTGGACACTATCACTTTCTTCCCGTAATCCGCGGCCAGCGTATTGAGCAGCTCGCCGAGTTTCGCAAGGTTTCCGTCCGAATCCACGTTCTCTTCCCGGTGAGAGCTCAGCACAAAATAGCCCTGCGGCTGCAGCTTTAAGCGGCTCAGTATATCCGAAGAATTTATCCTGGGGGCGTAATAGCCCAGCACTTCCGACATGGGGCTACCGGTCTTTATTATCCGGTCCGCCGGCAGTCCCTCGTGCAGCAGGTATTCGCGGGCGATAGAACTGTACGGCAGGTTGATGTCGCTGATGTGGTCCACGATCTTGCGGTTTATCTCTTCCGGAACACGCTGATCGAAGCACCGGTTCCCGGCCTCCATATGAAAAACGGGGATCTTCCTTCTTTTAGCCGGTATCGCGGCAAGGGCGCTGTTCGTATCGCCCAGGATCAGCAGGGCTTCGGGCCGCTCTTTCTCCAGGACAGGGTCTATCCTGGCTATCACCTGCCCGATGGTCTCGGCCGGCGTTTTCCCCGCCGCCGCAAGGAAATGGTCCGGCTTTTTCAGCCCGAGGTCCTTGAAGAAAACCTCGTTCAGCTCATAATCATAATTCTGGCCGGTATGCACCAGCACGTGGTCCGCGCATTCGTCCAGCACCGCCAGGACCCTGGAAAGGCGTATTATTTCGGGGCGGGTGCCGACCACCGTCATCACTTTAATTTTTTTTGTTTCCTTCATTGTTTACACCGTCTCCTGGTAAGTGTCGGAGTTCGCCGGATCGAATATTTCGTGCGCGTAGAAAAGGGTGGTAAGTTCACCGTCCCCGGTATTGGTAATACTATGAGTGTGAAGGGCCGGCATATCTATATACCCGGGGTTAGCGCCGTCCACGGCGAACTCGGAAACCTCAGCCGAGAAAAGCTTTCTTACCCGGATAAGGCCCTTCCCCTTTATCACCAGGAACCGCTCGAATTTCCGCGTATGGTAATGGTTCCCGCGGGTTACGCCCGGCTCCGTGGTAGAAATGAACACCTGGCCG